>DASRPJ010000048.1:0-18003 GCA_035646435.1 Thermoanaerobaculia bacterium
CGACGGTCTCACCCTCCTTCAACTCCCCCCCTTTGACCCGGGTCGAGTCGTTCCAGAGGATGGTCCATTGGACGTTTTTCGCGTCGGTGACGGTCATCGTGCGATTGGGCAGGTCGAGCGCGGAGATCGTTCCCGAAACGAGCTTCTCGCCCTTCTTCCCCTCCCCGGCGACCGCGGCGAGCGACACGGCGAAGATCGCCAGAGCAAACAGGACTGTAAGCTTTTTCATCTTTTCCTCCAATTCGGGACGGGGCTCCGGTTCTCATCCCGATTCGCTGGGCAGAACCTCCGCGCCGGCCGGGTTCTTCCCCTCTTCCGCAGGGAGGCTCTACTCGGCCCGGAGAGCCCGTGTCATCAGGCGCTCGACTCCTTCCCGGGGATCGCATCCTCCGTGCAGCACTTCGAGAACGACGTCGGCAATCGGCGCCTCGACAGCCGCCCGAGCCGCGATCTTCGGAACGGCGAGACAGGTCCGCGCGCCCTCCGCGACCTCCGGCATCTCGGCGAGAACCTCGGCGGGGCGCCGGCCGCGCCCGATCGCCTCCCCGAGACTGCGGTTTCGAGACTGGCGCCCCGTCGCCGTCAGCATCAGGTCACCCATCCCGGCGAGCCCGTAAACCGTCCGCATCTCTCCGCTCGACGCGAGGACGATCCGGCCGATCTCGGCGAGACCGCGGGTGACGAGGGCGGCCAGGGTGTTGTGTCCGAAGCCGAGTCCCGAGACGATGCCCGCCGCGATCGCGATGACGTTCTTCAACGCCCCGCAGAGCTCGACGCCGGCCACGTCCGACGAGCTGTAGATCCGGAACGCGCCGTTCGAGAACTCGCGCTGGACTTCCCGCGCGAAGCCCTCGCCGCGCTCCGCGACGACGGCGGCCGACGGATCGCCCCGCGCGACGCCCTCCGCGAACGTCGGCCCGGAAAGCGCCGCCACCGGGGCGCCGGGATGGTGCTCCAGCACGATCTCCGTCATCCTTTTCAACGTGTCGGGCTCGATGCCCTTGGCCGTGGAGACGAAGCGATGCGCACGACGGTCCGGTCCGCCGAAAGCGTCGAGCACTTCGCGCAGTGCGGCGCACGGGACCGCGAGGAGCACCGTCTCGGAAAACGAGCGAGCCTCCGAAATGTCGGACGTCGCCCGGACCCCGTCGGGGATCGGGACGGCAGCGAGACGGCGGGGATGGAGTCGCTCCGTACCGATCCGGCGCGTCACGTCGGGGTCTCGGCCCCAGAGCAGGACCCCGTGTCCGCTGCGCGCGAGGTGGATCGCGAGCGCCGTGCCCCAGGAGCCGGCGCCCAGAACCGAAACTTTCACGGTTTGCCGAGCTTGCGCTCGGTGCCTGCAGCGAGCCGCTTCAGGTTCGCCAGATGCTTCGCGATCACGAGCAGCGCCGTCGCGGCGGCCGCCGTCACGACTGCGCGGGGCGCACGGAACAGGGCGCCCGCGATCGCGGGAAGGAGGGCCATCGACACCACGGACGCGAGCGAGACGTAGCGCGTCGCCGCGACGATGACGACGAAGACGCCGAGCGACACGAGAAGCGCGAGCGGCGTCAGGACGGCGAAGGCACCGACCGCGGTCGCGACGCCCTTGCCCCCGCGAAACGAGTAAAAGACCGGGAAGACGTGACCGAGGACGGCGGCAAGACCGGCCGCCGCGGCCCACCGGGGATCGGCGGTCACGAGCCGCATGAGAAGAACCGCGGCGGCTCCCTTCGCGACGTCGAGAAGCGCGACGAAGATCGCCAGTTTCTTTCCGTGAGCGCGAAAAACGTTGGTGGCGCCCGCGTTGCCGGATCCTTCCGCGCGGATGTCCCGGCCCGTCCTGCTGCGGACGACGAGGACGGCGAACGAGATCGACCCGAGGAGGTACGCCGCAAGGACGAGCGCGGCGGGAGGCACGATCACGCGCGGACTCCCCGGGGACCTCCCTGGAAGCTCCACTCCCGGAGCGGAGCGTGGACCGCGCCGGCCGGCTCGAGCCGGCTCTCGAAGAGCACGCAGGACCGCGCGACCCACGCGGGAAAAGTCCACGCCTCGACCGCGCGCGCATACTCGTCGACGGCCTCGCGCGGCCAGGGTTCACGGAGCCGCGCGAAGGTGACGTGCGGATGAAAGTCCCGCACCTCGGTACGCAATCCGAGGCCGGCGGCGATCTCCGAGGCGCGCGCCGCGAGATTCGCGATGGATTCGACGCCGGGTGAGGGTTCGAACCCGACCCCGAGCACGCGCGGGCGGGCGCGGTCCGGGAAGACGGTCGCCGGCCGGGCCACGAGACCTCCGGGCACCGTGTCCATCGCGATCGGCTCGATCCCGGCGGCGAAGCGGGCGACGGCCTCCTCGGCGACCTCGCCGACGAAGTGGAGGGTGAGATGCCAGGATTCCGGTCGGGTCCAGGAGGCCCGCGGCAGCGTTTCGCGGAGCCGCTCGAGGAGCCCGCGCGCGCTATCGACCCACATCGGGTCGGACGGGACCGCGAGGAACGCTCTCAAACGGCCTCCAGGAGAAAGCGGCGGATCATCTCGAGGGAGAACATCGCGGAAGCCCGGCGGATGACCGAGCGGTCCCCCCCGTAAAAGCGCTTCTTCGTCTGCGATTTCCCCTCACTGTCCGCGACCGCGAAGAATACCGTGCCGACCGGCTTCTCCGCCGTGCCACCGTCGGGGCCCGCGATGCCCGTGATCGACGCTCCGAGGCCCGCTCCGAAGCGGCGCAATGCGCCCCTCGCCATCTCGAGGGCGGCCGCCTCCGAGACCGCTCCCTCGCGCTCGAGCAGCGCTTCCGGCACGTCCAGCAGCCCCGTTTTCGCGGAGTCGGCATAGGACACGACGGACCCGAGGTACCAGGCGCTCGCGCCCGGCACGTCCGTGAGCATCGACGAGGCGAGGCCGCCCGTGCACGACTCCGCGAGCGCGAGGGTGCGGCCCCGCTCGGTCAGTAGGCGCCCCACGCCCGCCGCGAGGCTCTCTCCGTTCGAGCTGTGGATCCGGCGGCCGAGCGCCTCGCGGAAGTCGGACTCCATCGCCGCGAGGCGGGCCTCGACGTCGGCCGGTCGGCCGCGCGCGACGAGGTGCAGCTCCACCTCGCCCGGCGAGGCGAGGATCGTGACCGGGTCGTCATTCCACTTGCGGTAGGTCGGCGCCACGAGCTCCTCGACGGCCGACTCCGCCATCCCGGCAATCCGGAGCACGCGCCGCCTCATGCCCTCGCCGGTCCAGCCGGGCAGCTCCGGCGCGATCTTCTGGTCGAAGATCTCCCGCATCTCCGACGGAACCCCCGGGAGGACGATGACGTTCGTGCCGTCCTTCCGGAGCCAGAAACCGGGCGCCGTTCCCCGCGGGTTGTCGAGCACGCGCGACCCCTCGGGGACGTCTGCCTGCTTCTCGTTGACCGCGGGCATGGGGACCCCCCGGCGCTCCCAGCGCTTCCGCATCGCGGCGACGAAAGCGGCGTCGCGGCGGAGAGGGACGCCGGCCCACCGTGCGAGGGCGGGCACCGTCACGTCGTCGGCCGTCGGGCCGAGCCCACCCGTCGTGAAGACCCACCCGGCGGTCGACGCCGCGAAAGTGAGCTCGCGCCCGATCTCGTCGGGGTCGTCGCCGACGACGGACTTGCGGATGACGGCAATTCCCTTCTCCTCGAGCCTCTCGGTGAGCCAGAGTGAGTTCGTGTCGCGGCGCAGCGGGCCGAGCATCTCGGAGCCGATCGCGATGATCGCCGCGCGCTGCCCGATCATGTGCGCGTCGAGTGCGCCGGCGTGGTCTCCTCCTCCGAGAGCTTCGCCCACTCCTCGACAAGGCCCTCGAGCTCCTCGCGGCGGGCCGTCTTTTCCTCCGCGAGACGGTGGGCCTCCTTCGGGCCGAGCGTCAGGGCCTCCTCCCAGAGTCGACTCTCCAGGGCTTCGATTTCCCTTTCTCCCGCCGCGATCTTCTCCTCGAGAGCGCTGATCCGTTTCCGGCGCCGCGCCGCTTCCCTGCTCTCGAGGCTCGTCGTCCGCCGGGGACTGCGGGTGGCGGGAGCGGCGGTTGCGGCCGGCGCGCGACTCGGAAGGTGGGACGGTGGGCTCCCGGCGATGCGCTCCTCCGCCTCCGGGTTCCTGCGCCGCTCCGCCCGCGTCTCCGCCGTTTCGGTGTAGTTGCCGTCGAAGAGTCTCGCGCGCCCGTCATGCAGGTCGAGCACGCGGGTCGCGAGCCGGTCGATGAAGGCCCGGTCGTGCGAGACGAAGACGATCGAGCCCGAAAAATCCTCCAGCGACTCCTCGAGCTCTTCCCGGGAGTCGAGATCGAGATGATTCGTCGGCTCGTCCAGAAGCAGCAGGTTGTGACGTTGTTTCATCACGACGGCGAGGGTGAGCCTCCCCTTCTCTCCGCCGGAGAGGCCCGCGATCGGCGCGAAGGACTCCTCCCCGCGGAAAGCGAACCGGGCGAGGTAGGACCGCATCGACTCCTCCGTCTCCTCGGGGTGCTCGTCCCACACGGCGTCGATCGCGCGCTTCTTCGGGTCGAGGTCGGAGAGCTCCTGGTCGTAGTAACCGATCGAGACGTCGTGCCCGACGTCCACGGACCCGACGAGCGGCGCGAGGCGCCCCGCGAGCGTCTTCAGAAGCGTCGTCTTGCCCGAGCCGTTTTCGCCCAGGAACGCGAGCCGCTCGCCGCGCAGCAGCTCGAACTTGACGCCCCGGACGATGGGCGACCCGGGGACGTATCCCGCGTCGAGCCCGTTCGCCCGGAGGAACGTTCGCCCTCCGATCCGCGCCGCCTCGAACCGAAACCCGACGGACGTCGCGTCCTCGGCCGGCCGCTCCAGGAGCTCCACGCGCGCGAGCTTCGTCCGCCGGCCCTTCGCCTGGCGCGAGTTCACGCCGGCGATGTTGCGGCGGATGTACTCCTTCTCCTTGTCGATGAACTCCTGCTGCTTCTCGAAAGCGCGCGTCGCCGTGAGGATCCGCTCCGCCTTCTGGCGCCGGTACGCGGTGTACCCGCCGGAGTAGTCCGTCAGGCGGCCGTTCTCGAGGTCGATGATCTTCCCCGCGACGCGGTCGAGGAAGCGGCGGTCGTGCGTGACGACGAGGTAGGCGCGGCGCGAGCGGGCGAGGTACTCCTCGAGGAACTCGACCGCCTGGAAGTCAAGATGGTTCGTCGGCTCGTCGAGCAGGAGGACGTCGGGAGACGACAGGATCGCCCGCGCGAGCATCGCCCGGTTCTTCTGCCCGCCGGAGAGCTCCGAGAGGCGCTTTCCGAAGTCGGCCGTCTTGTCGAAACCGAGGCCCGAGAGCGCCTTGTCGACCTCCGCGACCATGTCGTAGCCGCCCTCGTTCTCGAAGCGGTGGGTCAGGTCGTCGTACCGGTCGTGCAGCGCGGGGGAATCCTTCCCTTCGGACATCTCGTGCTCGAGCCGCCGCATCTCGGCCTCGATCGAGTGCAGGTGCGCGAAGGCCCCGGCGACGTAGTCGTGGAGGGGCTCGTCCGGATCGGCGCCGAGGGCTTGCTCGACCGTCGCGATCCGGAGGGCGTTGCCGCGGATCACCTGGCCGCCATCCGGCTCCTCGCGGCCGAGGGCCAGGCGCAGGAGGGTCGTCTTACCGGCCCCGTTTCGCCCGACGAGACCGACCTTCTCGCCCGGGTTGTGCTGCCAGGTGACGTCCTTCAGGACCTCCTTTGGCCCGTAGGACTTGCGCACGTGATCGAAGCGGTAGAGCACGGAAGGATTGTAGCTGCCCCCTCCGTCTGTCGTTCCGAGGCGCGCAGCGCCCGGAATCCGACCCTTAGAGTTTTTCGATCGCGAGCGGGGGCGGCGTAACCGGGTTGTCGCCGATGTGGAAGAGCGCCGCGAGCTCGCGCTCCATGTTCGGGCGCGGCGGCTCCCGCTCGCCCAGGCACAGCCACGCGAGGGGCTCGCCCGGCGAGACGTGATCGCCCACGTTCTTCTCGACGAGGAAGCCGGCCGCGGGGTCGATCTCGTCCTCGCGGCGGCGGCGCCCGCACCCGATGTCGATCGAGAGGAACCCCATCTTCTCGGTCGAGATCGACCGGACGTAGCCCCCGCGGAGGGAGAGGGCCGGAATGCGTTGCTTCGGTTGCGGCAGGAGCGACACGTCCGTGACGGTGCGCGGGTCGCCGCCCTGGAACTCGATCAGCTCTTCGAACTTCCGGGCGGCCGCCCCCGAGTCGAACGTCTCCTCGAGCTTCTGACGCGCCTCCTCCTCCGACAGCGTCTTGTCGGCGAAGCGAAGCATGTCGGCGCCGAGCAGCAGGCAGATCGCGCGGACGCGGGCCGGCCCCTCATTGCGAAGGACGAGGATCGACTCCTCCGCCTCCAGAGAATTACCGACGGCGCGGCCGAGCGGCCGGCTCATGTCGGTGATCCAACCGGTCGCGTCGCGGCCCGCGGCGCGCGACGTGTCCACGAGGGCTCGGCCGAGCTCGCGGGACTCGTCGACGGTCTTGAGAAAAGCGCCGTCGCCGGTCTTCACGTCGAAGACGATCCCCGTCGTACCGGAGGCGAGCTTCTTGGAGAGGATCGACGCGACGATGAGCGAGATCGACTCGACCGTCCCGGTGACGTCGCGTAACGCGTAGAGGATCCGGTCCGCCGGCGCGATCGCGTCGGTCTGCGCGAAGAGGGCGGCGCCGACTTTCTCGAGCGCCTGACGGACCTCGGGGAACTCGAGGCCGGTCCGGAACCCCGGGATCGTCGCGAGCTTATCGAGAGTGCCGCCCGTGTGGCCGAGGCCGCGGCCGGACATCATCGCGACCCGGCCGCCCGCCGCGGCGACGAGCGGCGCGAGCACGAGCGTGACCTTGTCCCCGACGCCCCCGGTCGAGTGCTTGTCGAGGACGGGCGCGAGGTCGGACAGGTCCCACTTTTCGCCCGAGTCGCGCATCGCTTCGGTCAGGGCGGCGGTCTCCGCGGTGGTCATCCCGAGGATCACGGTCGCCATGAGGAACGCGGCGGCCTGGTACTCCGGGACGTCGCCGGTCACGACGCCCGAGACGAGGTGCGCGATCTCTTCCTTGGGCAGCTCCTCACCGGCGCGCTTGGCCCGGAGGATCTCGTAGACGGTCCTCACGGCTTCTTCTCCGCCGGGGCGGGCGTGAGGCTCGCCCGCACCTTCCGGCGCCAGTTCACGGCCGCGTCGAGCACGGCGGCGCGGTCGAGCGTCACGGGCCGCCGGTTCGAAAGGAGCCGCTTTCCGTCGACCCAGACGTCCGTCACGTCGGACGCCTTCGCGGAGTACACCAGCGTGGAGTAGACGTCCTCGTACGGCATCACGTGGGCGTTTCGCGGGTCGACGACGATCAGGTCCGCGCGCTTGCCGGCTTCGAGCGAGCCGGTCTTCTGGCCGAGCCCGAGCGCACGCGCACCCTCGCGGGTGGCCGCTGCGAGGATCTCGCGCGCGGGAAGGACGGTCGGATCCTCCTCGTGCATCTTCGCGAGCTTCCCGGTGAAGTCCATCGCCTCGAACATCGAGAGGTCGTTGTTCGAACCGGCCGGACCGTCCGTGCCGATCCCCCAGGAGAGGCCTTCCTTCTCCCACTCCGCGACGTCGGCTACGCCCGACGCGAGCTTCATGTTCGATTCCGGGTTGTGCGAAACGGCGACGCCGTACTGGCGGACGAGGGTCCGATCATTGGAGTCCATCCAGATCGCATGGGCGCCGAGGATCGGGAGCCGCGGGCCCGCGGAAGGCGGGTCGAAGAAACCGATCGAGGCGAGATAGGCGACGGGAGTCTTTCGCCACGTCTTGCGCGCGTCCTCCAGCTCCTTCGGCGACTCCGCGACGTGGATCAGGAGCGGTATCCCATGGCGCTGCGCGAAGTCGCGCGCGGCGAGAAGCGTTTCCTTCCCCGTCGTGTAGGCGGCATGAGGCGCGGCCGCCGGCGTGATCCGCGCGTGGCCCTTCCACCTCTTCACGAACGCGTCCATGTACGCGAGCGTCTCGGGCAGATCCTTGTGATCCGGCACGGGAAAGTCGATGAACGTCTCGCCCATGACGGCGCGCAGGCCCGCCTTGTCCACCGCCCGGGCGGCGTCCGACTCGAAGTAGTACATGTCGGCGAACGTCGTCGTGCCCCCTTCGATCATCTCGAGGGCGGCGAGGAGCGTCCCGTCGTACACGAACGCAGCGGACACGTTCTTCCCCTCGGCCGGGAAGATGTTCTCGGTCAGCCATCGGTCGAGCGGAAGGTCGTCGGCGAGGCCGCGCAGGAGCGTCATCGCCGCGTGCGTGTGGGTGTTCACGAGGCCCGGCAGGACGATCCTCCCCGTCGCGTCGTATCGCGCTCCCGCGTAACGGGAGCCGATCTCCGCCGCGGGACCGACGGCGACGATCTCCCCTTTCCGCACCGCGACGGCGCCCGGCGAATAGAGAGAGAACTTCTCGTCCACGGTGACGACCGTGCCGCCGGTGACGAGGAGGTCGACGCTCTCCTTCTTAGCGGGCGCGGCGGCGATTAGACCGCCGAGAACGACGAGGACCAGGGCAAGCCGTTTCACGTTTCCTTTCCTCCCAATCGCGAGAGGTCGAACGGCTCGGGCAGGAGCTCCGACATCCGGTAGTGCCTCGTCTCGCCCGTCTCCGTCGCCGAGACGACCGGCACGTCGCCCGCGAACTCCCACAGGATCTGGCGGCACGCGCCGCAAGGCGGCGTGGGGACGTCCGCACCGGTAACGACGGCGACGGCGCGAAACGCCCGCACGCCTTCCGACAGCGCCTTCCAGATCGCGACTCGCTCCGCGCACACCGTCAGGCCGTATGTCGCGTTCTCGACGTTGCAGCCGCCGAAGATCCGGCCGTCCTCCGCTTCGATCGCGGCGCCGACGGAAAAGCCGCTCCGCCCCGCGACCGCGTTTCCCCGGCTGCGCGTCGCCTCGGCGATCAGCCGTTCCTGAAGGCCGGGCTCGATCACTTCGCGACGGCTTTCCCGACTTTCGGAACGAGCGCCGTCAAAAGGCGCACGAACCGCTCCCCGACCCGCTTCGTCGTCGCGAGCACCTCGGAGTGGTCGAGCGGCCGGGGAAGGATCCCCGCGGCCATGTTCGTGATGGTCGAGATCCCGAGGACCCGGACCCCGGCGTGGGAGAGCGCGATGGCTTCCGGAATCGTGGACATGCCGACCGCGTCGGCGCCGACCGTGCGGTAGGCGCGAATTTCGGCGGGGGTCTCGTAGGAAGGCCCGGAGTTACCGAGGTACACCCCCTCGCGCAGCGGCACCTTGAGCTCCCGGGCGGTCGCCTTCGCGAGACGTCTCAGGCTCTTGTCATAGACGACGCTCATGTCCGGGAAACGGTGCCCGATCGCCTCCTCGTTCGGGCCGATCAGCGGGTTCGTGCCGAAGGCGTTGATGTGATCGGTGATCAACATCAGGTCTCCCGGCTTGAAGGTCCGGCGCACCCCGCCGGCCGCGTTCGTCAGGATGACCGCGCCGACGCCGAGCCGCGCAAGGACGCGCGCCGGATACACGACGTCGGTCATCGGCCGCCCCTCGTAGAAGTGGACCCGTCCGGACAGCACGACGACCGGCGTCCGTCCGACGTCGCCGAGGACGAGCTCCCCCGCGTGTCCGACGACGCCGGAGGGGACCGGGAAGTGCGGGATCTCCTCGTACGGGATCGCGATCCGGTCCTTGAGCTTCTGCGCGAACGCGCCGAGCCCGGACCCGAGCACGAGACCGACGCGGGGCACCGAGTCGCGCTGGCCGCGGATCCAGCGGGTCGTGTCGTCCAAGCGCCCCAGAAGGGCGGGCTCGGTCATCCGGAGACGACCCCGGCGAGCGCAGCGGTCATGAAGGTGGCCAGGGTTCCGCCGAGCAGCGCGCGGAAGCCGAGTCGCGCGAGGTCCTGCTTCCGCGTGGGAGCGAGACCGCCGATGCCGCCGATCTGGATCCCGATCGAGGAAAAGTTCGCGAAGCCGCAGAGGGCGAACGTCGCGATCAACTTCGCTTTTTCCGTCAGTCCGGCCTGGATCTTCGCGAGGTCCAGGTAGGCGACGAACTCGTTTAAGACGAGTTTCGTCCCGAAGAGCTCCCCCACCATGACCGAGTCCTGGATGGGCACCCCCATGACGACCGCGACCCAGCGGAACATCTGCCCGAAGACCCACTTCAGGGTGAGGTCGGGATATCCCAGCCTTGCGCCGATCCAGCCGAGCGCCCCGTCCATCATCGAGATCAGGGCGATGAAGGCGATCAGCATGGCGAGGATGTTGATCACCAGGATCGCGCCCTGCCCGGCTCCCGACGCCGCTGCGTCGATGACGTTCACGTGCGTCTTCTCGACCGCGAGCTTGACTGTTCCCGCCGTGACGGATTCCTCCGTCTCCGGCATCAGGAGCTTTGCGATCAGAAGCGAGGCGGGCGCCGCCATGATGCTGCCGGTCAGGAGGTATCGGGCGTCGATGCCGAGGCTGATGTAAGCGCCGAGCACCGCGCCCGAAACGGTCGCCATCCCGCCGATCATGAGCGCGAGGAGCTCGGACCGCGTCATGGTCGGGATGTAAGGAGCGATTACGATGGGCGCTTCCGTCTGGCCCATGAACACGTTCGCCGCCGAGGCGAGCGACTCGGACCCCGAGGTCTTCATCGTCTTCGCCATCAGGATCGCCATCCCCTTGACGACGCGCTGCATGATCCCGAGGTGGTAGAGGATCGTGAAGAGCGAGGCGATGAAGATCACGATCGGCATCACGATGAAGGCGAAGATGATCGGGCCGACCGGCTCCTTCCGGATGGTGTTCAAGAACGTCTGGTCCTCGGCGAGCCAGGCAAAGACGAAGCGGGCGCCGAACCCGGCGTACCCGATGATGTTCGTGATGAAGTCCGCGGTCTTCTGGAGCGCGTACTGGCCCCACGGCCAGCGGAGGACGGCGAAGGCAAAAAGGATCTGGAGGCCGATGCCCCACGCGATGGTGCGCCAGCGGATGGCCCGGCGGTTGGTGGAGAAGAGGTAGGCGACCCCGAGAATGAGCAGGATCCCCAGGATTCCGATCCACCGGTCCATAGGCGTCCCTTTCCTTCCACCGGGCGTCAGGAGCCCGTGTTCGCGGCCTCGTACCGCCGCCCGCGCCAGACGATCTGCTTTCGGACGTGCTTCCAGTAGAGAGAACGGCCGATGATACCCGCCCAGAGGGCCGCCATTAAAGGATGCGTCGCCGCGGGCCAGAGGGGCTCGCGGAGGGCCGCCGCGAGCGCTCCGCGAAGGAAGACGCTCCCGAGGAAGACCGCGACGGCGAGGCGCACGTCCGGTTCTGGAACCGCCGCGCCCGCAAGCGCCGCGGCGAGCACGAGGACCGGCGCGATCGCGACGGCGAGCAGCACGATCGTCATTCCGAAGAGGACGGCGCCGCCGACCCCGCTGTAAGCCCACGCGACGTTCTTCGCGAAACCGTTCCAGACCTCGCGGAACCCCCGGTACATCCGGACCGCGACGCGTTCCTCCGCGCGGAAGGCTCCCACGCGGAAGCCGGCGCGCTTCAGCGTGACCGCGAGGCGCACGTCGTCGACGACGGAGTTCCGGATCGCTCCGTGGCCGCCGACGGCTTCGTAGGCGCGCCGCCGGACGAGGTTCCCGGCGCCGGCACCCATCGCCAGCGGAATGCGGCGCGAGAGCGCGAGGAACCCGAACCCGAGGAACACCGCAATCGAGAGGAACGGCATCAACACGTTCTCCCAGAAGCCGCGGTTCTCGAAGCGGGGAAAGAAGGCGAGGAGGTCGAGGCGGCGGTCCCCGAGGACCGCGACGCCCTCCCGGAGCGCCCGTTTCTGGTAGCGCACGTCCGCGTCGGCAAAGAGGAGAATTTCGCCCGTCGCCGCCCGCGCGCCGAGAAAGAGCGCGTGGGGCTTGCCGAGCCAGCCGGCCGGAGGCTCGATGCCGGCGACGACCGTCAGGCGCGGGTCTTCCGCGGCGAGCCGTCGGAGGATCTCCGGTGTCCGGTCCGCCGACCGATCGTCGACGACGATCACCTCGAGCTCGGGATAGTCCTGCGCGAGGTGCGACCGCACGGCGCTCTCGACGCCGGCCTCCTCGTTTCGCGCCGGGATTACGACGGAGACGCGCGGCGGAGAGTCGGCCGCCGCCGCTCTCCTCGCGACGAGCGAGAGGCGCGGAAAGGCGGCCAGGTTGATCGGAAGGACGATCGCCCCGACAACGGTGACGACCGCTCCCGCGATGAGGAGGATGTGAATCACGCTTTTGTCGCCGAGGTTTTCTCTCTCGTCATCCCGGCCTCTTTTCTCTCGTCATCCCGAGCCTTCTCACTTGCCATCCCCAGCCTTCTCACTTGTCGTCCCCAGCCTTCTCACTTGTCATCCCCAGCCTTCTCACTTGTCATCCCGAGCGAAGCGAGGGATCTGGTTCTCTCTTGCGGCTCGCTGAGGATTCTGGATCCGGCCTCAACGGAACCCCAGATCCCTCGTCGCTTCGCTCCTCGGGATGACACAGGGGGGAAATCGCTCGCCCGAATGACAGAGAGGAACCGTTCGTCGGATCAGACAGTGAGAAAAATCAACGCAGGAGCTCTCCGAGCGCGCTCGTTCCCCGCGGCGCGGCGACCCCCACCCACTCCCCGGCCGTGGCGGCGAGATCCGCGAATCCCGAACGAACTCCGAGGTCGACGTCCCGCTTCACGGCTGGACCCGCGGCCAGGAACGGCACGTGCTCGCGCGTGTGGTCGGTCGAGGCGTCGGTCGTCTCGCAACCGTGGTCCGCGGTGAGCAGGAACAGGTCGTCCGGTCCAAGCGCGGCGAGAAGCTCCGGCACGAGGGCATCGAGACCCGCAAGGTTCTTCGCGAAGCCGGTCGGGTCGTTGCGGTGGCCGTACTTGCTGTCGAAGTCCACGAGGTTCGTGTAGACGAGGTCGTGCTCCGCCGTTCGCACCGCGTCGATCGTGACGCGCATGCCTTCCGCGTCGGAGGCCGTGTGCACGGACGACGTGATTCCGCGCCCCGAGAAAATGTCCGCGATCTTGCCGACGCCGAACACCGTGCGGCCCTCCGCAACGAGGCGGTCGAGCCAGGTCTCCCCCGTCGGCAGGACGGTGAAGTCCCGCCGGTTGGCCGTCCGCGTGAACGCGCCCGGCTTTCCGGTGAACGGCCGCGCGATGACGCGCCCGGCCGCGTGCTCGCCGGTCAGGATGCTCCGCGCGTACCGGCACACCTCCCAGAGGCGCTCCGGCGCCCACACGTCCTCGTGGACCGCGAGCTGGAAGACGGAATCGCCGGACGTGTAAAGGATCGGCCGTCCCGTCGCGAGGTGCTCCGGACCGAGGTCGCGGATGATCTCGGTGCCGGAGGCGGCGACGTTCCCGAGGACTTTCTTTCCGACGTGGGCCTCGAACGGCCGGACGATCTCGTCGGGAAACCCGTCGGCGTAGAGGGGGAACGGCCGATCGACGACGAGGCCCATCATTTCCCAGTGGCCGGTCGTCGTGTCTTTGCCGGCGGAGAGCTCGTAGGCCTTCCCGCGCGCGCCGGTCGTCGCGCCGCCCCGCGAAGGTTCGAGCAGCGCGAGGAGGCCGAGGGATTCGAGGTTCGGGAGGGGCGTCGGAACTCGGTCGAGGACGTGTCCGAGGGTGTCGCTGCCGGCGTCGCCGTACGAGTCCGCGTCGGGCGCCGCCCCGACGCCGAGCCCGTCACAGACGAGGACGATTACTCTTTTTGCGGGGCTGCGCACGGTCTGGAGTGGGCGAGATCAATCTCGGGGTGCGCAGCCCCGAGGAGAGAGCTAGAAGCACTCCGTCAAAACCAGCGCCCCTAGCTCCCGAGCTTTTCGCGCGCGGGGGCTCGGTACGGCGAGTTCGGATAGTCGTTGACGATGCGCTGGTAGGTCGACCGGGCGTCCGCCGCGTTCCCGGCCTTCTCGTAGGTCTCGGCGAGCACGAAGAGGAGGGCATCCTTCGGCGCCGCGGCCTGCGGCGACTCGATCCCCCGCTTCAGGCGCTCGATCGCTTCACTCGTCTTGCCCGCCGCTGCCAGGAGCCGCGCGACGTCGATCTCCGCCGCCGCCGCAACCTCCAGCGTCCCGTCGCGCGCGACCTTCGTGAGGTCGTTCACGGCCTCCGCTCCCTTCTCGCTCCTCGCGGCGACGATCAGGCGGGCGGCGCGCCCCGCCTCGGTGCTCGCCTTCTTCGCGGCAGCGTCGAGGTGCTTCGCCGCCTCCCTCTCGCGGTCGGCCGCCGTCGGGAAAGTGCGGGACGCCGTCGCCGCGGTCGGGTCGGATGCGAGGGGCGCCTCGAGGATCGCGAGGGCTTCGGAAAGCTCGCGTCCGGCGGTCCGTTCCCTCCAGCCCCGGAACAGGACGAACCCGCCGGCGAGCAGGAGAACGGCGACGCCGGCCGCGATTGCCTCCGTCGCGCCCCGGCGGTGGTGCGCGACGTAGTCGACGCCCCGGCCGAACGTCTCGGCGAGGTCGTTTCTCTTCAGCTGCCTGCGGGTGATTCGCGCCATGGTCGTCGGAGCCGGGCATTATCCCGGCAAGGAGTGGGCGCGTCAAACGACGGGCGCGACTCGACCCGGAGTCAGGCCTCGATCGGCATCTCTCGAGTGGCGGTTTCCGCGGGCAGGGCGGGCTCGGGCGCCGGCCTTCGAACCGTTCCCCGGCCGGTCAGATACGAGGAGAGAACCTCGCCCGGCAGGACCGCGACGAACCACACGACGGCGATGATCACGTCGAGAGACCACCGCCCCGGGGGCATCGAGGCCGCGTATCTCGCGACGATCGCCCCGCAAAAGATGTTCATGGCCGCGCATCCGAGCGCGATGCGGAAGCCGATCAGGCGAGGCCGCGACAGGGCGCGCGGCAGCGGCGAGCTCGAGTGGCGGCCGGCCAGCCAGCACATCGCGACGAGAGCTCCGCCGAGAAGGCAGGCTCCCATCGACAGGCGCAGTCTCGGAGCGCCGACGAGCTCGGCCGACAGCGTCTCGCGGATGAGCGGCTCCATCCAGGGAAGAAAGTTCGTCGCCGCCATGAGGACGAGGATGACCCACCCCGTGCGGCGCGGCTGCTTCGTATTGGCGTCCATCAGTTCACCCACTTCCAGGGCGGAGGCGTGAAGTCCCTCTCGCCTGCAATCCCCCCGTGTCCGGGGGGGAGCCACTTGAGCAGCGACACCTTTCCGGTACGTCCGAAATCGTCGACGCTGACCCGAAAGACGTTCTCTCCGATTCGGCGGCCGGAGCGATCCGCGAGGAAGATCCCGCGACAGCCGACCGGCGGGCAATGGATCGACATCGAGGTCACCGACGCCGTGACCGCCCGCGGGCGCACGGGCGGACGGCTGTTCACCGCCTGCGGAATCACGAGGCTTCCGTCGCCCCGGAAGACGATTCGATCGACGAGAGACTCGTTCCACTGGTACTTGTCGAACGCGACGCTGTCGGGGCCGCCGACGTCGCCACCCACGGAACGGAGCTCGACCGAGTCGGGTATCCGGTAGGAACCGAGAGAGACCTCCGAGGGATCGCGCAGGAAGTTCTCGGGGGGATCGTCGATCCAGGACACGACCTCGCGAGAGTCGACGTCCACCGCGAGGACGACGTACCGCTCCCGGCGGACGGCCTGCATTCGCGCGGCGAGAACGAGCGCGCGGACGCCCTGGGCCGCAGCTTTGATCCGCTCGCGGCGAAGGATCGTGTAGAAGTAAGCGCCCGCGAACAGGCACGCGCTCGCGAGGATCGCCATCGCGACCACCGTCTCGATGGACTTGAAGACGCGCCCGAACCCGGTTCGGGCGCCGGAGTCGCTCATTTGAGAACGGAGAGGAGCGAATTGCATACCCGGCGCGCCGGGAGGGCTGAAGTCGCTCCGAACACGCCACTTGGGCGCGTCGGGGTCCCGCCCGACCCGCGGAGAGTGCCGCGAAATGTCAGGCGGGCCTTCTCCGGTGGCAAAAACGGCGTCGGGGCCGCCGACCCGATTCGGGTCGCTATACTGGCCGCGAGATGCCGGACGAAATCAGGATCAAGGGCGAGCCGTCGACGACGGGCGAGCGGTGCCGCTTCGAGGTGGATCGCGCGGTGCTGCCCGACGAGTCCGCGTTCTTCTCCGATGGCGCGGCCGCCGCGAAGGTCTCGCCGCTCGCGGGAGAGCTTCTCGCGATTCCGGGCGTCGCCTCGGTCCTCATCGCCGACAACGTCGTCACCGTGGACGCCGAGTACGCGATCGACTGGCCCGCGCTCGGCGTGGGAAACGTCATCCGGCGCCACCTCGGGAGCGGGCAGCCGATCGTCGCCGAGAGCTACTTCGAGAGCCTGCCGGCGGAGGCCGACCTCAAGTGGGCGATCGGGGACCTGCTCGACCGCGAGATCAATCCGGCGGTCGCCTCGCACGGCGGCTACGTCGAGCTGATCGACGTGAAGAAGAACAACGTCTACCTCCGCCTGGGCGGCGGCTGTCAGGGATGCGGTGCCGCCGACGTCACTCTGAAGCAGGGCATCGAGAAGGCGATCCGCGGCCTCGCTCCGTCCGTGGGCGAGATTCTCGATACCACCGACCACGCCGCGGGGCGCAACCCCTACTACTCCCCCGCGAAGTAGGGCGCCGATCACGCGATGCCTGGGGTACCTCCCACGCGAGATCTCGCGTGATCGTCATTCCGGTAGGGCAGGAGCACGGCGAGGTCCGCCGGGAGCCCTGGGTCTCCTACGCGATCGTCGCCTTCAACGTGGCGATCTTCGCGTTCCTCTGGATCGCGTCGCTCCGGTCGGACGTGCCCGCGCGATTCGAGGCGAAGGCGACGGAGGTCACGGAGTATCTCGCCCGGAATCCCTATCTGACCGTGCCGCCCGAGCTGGTCCCGTTATACGGACGCCGGGCAATTGCGCTGCTGGAGGAGCGCGGGGCGTCGACGCAGCCGCCCGTCGAGTGGGTCGTGCGCCGGCAGCAGCAGAAGCTGAACGCCCTCGCCGGCGAGCTCTTCGCGGTCGCGCGGGAGCTTCCGCTCCTCGAGCCGGGATTCGTCCCCGCGCGGCCCGACCTCTTCGCCGCCTTCACCTCGATGTTCGTCCACGCGGGTCTCTTTCATCTCGTCGGGAACATGCTCTTCTTCTTCGCGACGGGCCCTTTCCTGGAGGACGTCTTCGGGCGCCCGCTCTTCCTTCTGCTCTACCTCCTTTCCGGGCTCTTCGCGCTCGCGGCGCACTCGTGGCAGAACCCGGGCAGCCTCGCGCCCGTCGTCGGAGCTTCCGGGGCGGTCGCGGGCGTGATGGGCGCTTTTCTCGTGCGCCTTCGCACGTCGCGCATCCGGTTTCTGTGCGTGCCGATCCTCTTCCTTCCGTGGATCCGCTTCCGCTTCCTGGTCCCGGCCTTTCTCTTCCTCCCGCTCTGGTTCGCCGCGCAGTTCTGGCTCGCGACGAGCTCGACCGACCCCGGAAGCGTCGCGCTCTGGGCGCACGTGGGCGGGTTCGCGTTCGGGGCCGCCGCCGCGCTCCTCGTCGCCCTCCTCTCGATCGAAAAGCGGTGGATCCATCCGCGGATCGAAGGCCGCGTCTCCTGGAACCAGAACGCCGATCTCGTCGGCGCTCTCGAGGCCCACGAACGCGGGGACCTCGAAACGGCGCGCCTCCGCACGGGGGGCGTCGTCCGGCAGAATCCCTCGAACGTCGACGCGCAGCGAATCGCCTGCGACCTCGCGCTGGCGGCCGGCGACTGGCCCGGCTACGCGGGACACGCGGCGCGTCTGCTCGATCTCTACGTCGCGCGGGGCGAGAGCGAGCTCGCTACCACGCTGATCGGCGAGACGCCGCCGCAGGCGATCGACGAGATGCCGCTCCGATTCCTGCAGCGCGCGGCGAGCTTCCTCGACCGCCAGGGAGAGGAGAACTGGGCGGCGCGCTTCCACCGCCAGATCGTGGCGAAGCACGGTGAGACGAACGCGGCGCTCCGGTCCCTCGTCCGGCTCGCCGAGCTCGCCCGCCAGGAGGGCAATCCGCGAGAAGGACGGGAGGCGCTCCTCCGCGCGCGCGAACATCCCGAGTGCTCCGGCGAGTGGAGGGATCTCGTCGAGAAACG
>DASRPJ010000049.1:0-8244 GCA_035646435.1 Thermoanaerobaculia bacterium
CTGCACAAGCTGACGACGGGAGCTTTCGTCGGGTTCATCGTGCTGGCGCTCACTCTCACGCTGATCGAGGCGCGCCCGCGTTCCTCGGTCGTCCGGACGCTTCCGGCGAAGGCGGCGACCGAGAAGGCGCCCGTTCCCGCGGCAACGCAGCCGGCGGGGGCGATCGCCCCGGCCCCGGCGCCTGCGGAGCCCGGTACGACCGCTCCGGCGCCAGTGCAGCCGGGAACGTCCGCAGAGCCGGCGCCCGCGCCGCCGCCCGCGAATCCTCCGGGAGGACCCGCCAGTCCGTAAACGTGCCGTCGTGGTGGAATTGGTAGACACGTACGTTTGAGGGGCGTATGGGGTAACCCATGCCGGTTCGAGTCCGGCCGACGGCACCACTTAATTGACCGGTCCCACCTTCCTTCCCACGCCTCGTAAACTTCGCGCTCGCCCCGGTCGTCCTTCCTTCAACTGGAGGTCCCTATGAGCCGCCGCCTTCTCACGACTACGGGTCTGGCCGCGCTTCTCCTGCTCCCGTCGCCGTCCGCAGAGGCCGCCTTCTCCCCCGCGACGACGAACGGGTGGTTCATCACCGCGGGACGCGTGCAGGGCCAGTTCGGAGCGCTCTTCCGGACGGACCTCTGGCTGTTCAACCCCGACGCCGCGGCGGCGGTGACGCTCACTCTGACGTTCCATCCCGCCGTCGCCGACGGCGCTCCTGCCGCGGCCCCGATCAGCTCGACGCCGATCACGCTCGCCGCGCGGGAGACGAAGTTCTTTCCGGACGTCACGCTCGCGACGGTTCCGGCCGGCGACGGCGCCGTCGGGGCGCTGCGCTGGCAGTCGAGCGGGCCGGTCCTCGGCGCCGGACGCATCTATACGGCGGCGCCCGCCGGAACGTACGGCTTCTTCGTCCCGGCGATTCCGATCACGGAGTCTCTCCCGCGGAAGTCCGCGGCGAGCGATACGGTGAACGTCCTCCAGATCTTTGGCGTCAACTCAGCCGACGCGAACTTCCGCACGAACCTCGACGTCACCAACACGTCGCCCGTCGCGCTTCCGATCGAGGTCCGCGTGATCGACCCGGTGACGTCGGAGATCTACGGCGGCACCCGGAACTACACCGTCGCCGCGGGCTCGCTCCTGCGTCTCGGTGCGGTCCTCGCGACCGCGGGCGCTCCGCAGATCCCGGGGCTGCGCATCACCGTCGCCGTCAAGGAGACTGCTCCCTCGTTTTCCTCCGGCGGCGTTCTCGCCGCGGCGTACACGCTCGACAACCGGACGCAGGACGCGTATGCGTTCGTCGGCCAGCGGCAGAGCGGGACCGTGGTTGCGAAGGAGCTGCTGCCGAAGGATCCGCTGCCGTAAAGCCCCCCTCTGTCATCCCGAGCGACGCGAGGATCTGTGTCCCTCTCGATCGAGCTCCAGATTCCTCGTCGCTTCGCTCCTCGGAATGACAGCGCCGAGGAGCTTCGCTCCTCGGTATGACAGCGCCGAGGACGCTTCGCTCCTCGGAATGACAGCGTCGAGGGAAGGCTCACGGCACCGGATCCGCGCCGCCCCGCGTGAACGGATGGCAGCGAAGAAGCCGCCGCGCCGTCAGGACGTAACCGCGCGGCGACCCGTAGCGCGCGATCGCCTCGCGGCCGTAGGCCGAGCACGACGGCTCGAAACGGCAGATCACGATTCCCGTGCGGGACAGGGCGGAGCCGATCGTCGCGCGGTAGGCGTCGATCGCCGCGACGCCGGCTTTCGCCGAGGCCTGGCTTCCCGCGGGCCGGAGCGAGTCGCCGGCCGCGAACCCGGCGAGCGCGCAGAGGACCGCGCCGGCCACGAAGCCCCGTCCGCGGGGAGGAGACGACTCCGGGGCGGCGTCCGGCTCAGGATCGTCCGGCATACCTCGAGATCCCGGGGACGACGAGCCGCTGGCCGTCGAGCGCCTTGACGGCGGCGAGAATCGCGATGAACGCGTACAGCACGACGACGAAGAACATGAACGTCGCGTACAAACAGCCGAGGGCAGGGAGCAGCGTTCCGACGAGCGTTGCGACGAGCGAAACGAGCGCCACACCGCCGAAGAGAAGAAGTCCGTTGCGCGCGTGCCAGCGGACGTCCGGATCCCGCGAGACGAGGAGCGGAACGACTCCCAGGAACGCGAGATAGGACAGCACCAGCAGGGGCCGCGAAGAAGCCGGACGGTCGTTCGCCATGGGTTGGCGGAACGATAACAGCCCGGCGCCGGGCAGGCGGGGGCCTAGTTGGTCTTCAGGCGGATGGAGCCGTTGACCGTCTCGCAACGGAGCGGCTGGGCGCCCCCGTTGTATTCGCCGCGGGCCTCTTTGGGCCCGTACTTGCCCTCGACGGCGAGCGCGAAGTCCCCCTGGATGCTTCCGTTCACCGTTTCGAGGTCGTAGCGCACGGAGGAAGCCCGGGCGAAAGCGACGTCCACGCTCCCGTTGACCGTCTCGACCCGCGAGTCCTTCAGCTCTCCGCGGAAGACGATCCGGACGGAGCCGTTGACCGTGGACGCCCGCACGGGCCCGAGCACGTCGCGGATCTCGATCGAACCGTTGACGGCGTCGCACGCGATCGAATTGCCCATTCCGATGGCGAGGACCTTTCCGTTGCACGTCTCGAGGCGAGCGTGGGTGAGCGTGGGAATGTGGAGCAAGTAGTCGACGTGCGCGTTGCGGGAGCCGAGGTCCAGGAAGCCGAAGAGCCGCCGGCGCCGGGGGTTGACCGTCTCCAGCCGGATCTCGTCTCCGACCTTGCGCACCCGGATCTCCGTCAGCCGAAGGGTTTCCTCGGACCGTGGGCCGCGGGCCGACTTGACGGCCCGGACCTTGAGGTAGGGGCGGTCCCACCCGTAGGCTTCGATCTTTCCGTTGACGTTCTCGACCGAGACCTTCGAGGCGCCCTCCATGGAGTACGCCTTCTCGAAAACCTCTTCGCCGGCGGTCGCGACGCTCGTGAGGGAGAGCAGGAGGAGGCCGAGGAGGGCTTTGCGCATTCCGGCTAGATTAACGTAGCGTCGCTCAAAAGGTTCTAAAGGCGCGGTCGCGCGCTCAGCCGACAGGACTTACGAATCGGACCTTCGACTTCGGTAGGATCTTCCCGGTTCCATCCCGATGATGTCCCCGTACCGCCTGGCCGACTGCCACCTTCACTTCGAGGGATCGCTCCCGCCGGAGACGCTCGCGTCGCTCGCCCGGCGCGCCGGACACCGGTTCGCCGATCTGGTTGTCTTCGAGGCGGAGCGCTCGCAGGTCGCCGACGCGAAGGGATTCCTCTCTCTCTACGCCGAGGTCTGCGGCCTCTTCCGGTCTCCCCGCGACTACGGCGAAGCGGCGGCGGCGATCGCGCGCTCGCTCGGGGATGGCGGCGTCTCTTACGCGGAGATCTACGTCTCGCCGGAAATCGCCGCGCGCTTGCGCCTCGACCCGGAGGCGTGCCTCGTCGAGATCGACCGCGCATTCCGCGGCGTGGAGGCGGAAGGCGGCACGCGCTGCCGGATCCTGCTCGACGCGGTCCGACAGTGGGGGCCGGAATCGGCGGAGCGGGTGCTCGACCTCCACGAGAGGACTCGGCTCGACTCGGTCGCCGGCTTCGGCCTCGGCGGGGACGAGACGGCCGTCCCGGCTTCGGCCTTTGCCGGGGTGTACCTGCGCGCCCGCGCGCTCGGCCTCCGCACGTCCGTCCACGCCGGCGAGTGGGGGGGCGTGCAGTCGCTCACGGAATCGCTCGACGCCCTGCGCCCGGACCGCATCGACCACGGAATCGCGGCCGCGGAGGATCCGCGGCTCCTCGAGCGGCTCGCGGAGGAAGCGACGGTCCTGTGGGTCGCGCCGACGAGCAACGTCGTGACCGGCGCGGTCGGCTCGCTCGAGGAGCATCCGCTCCCGCGGCTCCTCGACGCGGGAGTGCGCGTCGCGATCGGGGCGGACGATCCGCTCTTCTTCCGCTCGACGACGATCGGCGAGTTGCGCGTCGTGAAAGAGACGTTCGGGTTCGGCGCGAGGACCATGCGGCTCCTCGCGGAGAACTCCTGGCACGGGGCTTTCTGCTCCGAGGCCGAACGGCGCGTCGCCCTCTCCGATCTCGCCGCGCGCCCCCGGCGCCGTGGCCGCGATCAGCCGAGCGTCTTCTCGTAGAGCTTTCGGTACCTCGAGACGATCCCCTCGGTCGGAAACTCCTCGACCGCGCGGCGCCGCGCCTCCTTAGAGAACCGCTTCCACTTCTCCTCGTCGCCGAGGAGCTCCAGCGCCGCGTCCGCCATCCCGTCGACGTCGCCCACCGGCAGCAGGAAGCCGGTCACCCCTTCCTCGACGACCTCGGGAAGCCCTCCCGCCGCCGCGCCCACGACCGGCACACCGCACGCCATCGCTTCGAGAGCGGCGAGCCCGAAGGACTCCGAGTCGGACGGCAGCAGGAGAACCTTTCCGATCGGCAACACCGTCTCGACCGCCGCGACGTTGCCGAGAAACGTCGCGAGCTCCTCGAGCCCGAGCTGGCGCGCAAGGCGTTCCGCGGAGGAGCGCTCGGGCCCGTCGCCGATCAGGAGGAGACGCGCGGGCGCCTTCTGGCGGATGCGGTCGAACGTCTTCAGGACGTCCGGGATGCGTTTCACCGGCCGGAAGTTGGAGACGTGGAGGATCGCCGCTTCCCCTTCCCGGACGAGCGTGCGGGCGTACGCGGAAGCGCCGTTCGTCGAGTATCGAACCGGGTCGATGAAGTTCGGGATCGTCTCGATCTCCTTGCGCGGGGCGAGCTCGCGGATCGTCACGTCGGTCAGGTATCGGGAGACCGCCGTGACGGAGTCGCTCTGCTCGATTCCCCACCGCGTGATCGGGAGGTAGGAGCGGTCCTGGCCGACGATCGTGATGTCGGTTCCGTGGAGCGTCGTCACGACCTTCAAGCGGATCCCGTTGCCGTCGCTCATCTCGCGCGCGAGGATCGCGGAGATCGCGTGGGGCAGCGCGTAGTGGACGTGGAGGAGGTCCAGGCGCGCTCGCCTGCCCACCTCCGCCATCTTGGTCGCGAGGGCGAGCGTGTACGGAGGCGACACGAAGAGCGGATACGTCGGCGAGACGACCTCGTGGAAGTAAACGCGCGGGCGCGGAAGGGCGAGGCGCGAGGGGAGGTCGTACGTGATGAAGTGGACCTCGTCGCCGCGATCGGCGAGCGCGAGCCCGAGCTCGGTCGCGACGACGCCGCTGCCGCCGTAGGTGGGATAACAGGTGATGCCGATTTTCACGGGTTCAGAAGCCGGGCTCGAATCCCTCGAACGCCGCGATCGGGTCGTCGATGCGGGGAGGCCGCTTCGAGAGGAAGCCCTCCCCGAACTCGACGCCGATCAGGAACCCGAAGTGTCGCGCCCGCCCGTCGAGCATCTCGAGGAAGTTGCTCTGCGAGATGACCGTCTGCGGCTCCTGCGACTCCTGCTGGTGGAACTGGCTCGTGAACGCGAGGATCGCCGCGCGCCGCGTCTCCATGGCGGCGGTCACGTCCACGACGAAGTCGGGCTCGTGGAGGTACCCCGTGGAGAAGTAGATCGTCTGCTGCGGGCGGTGCGCGGGGTGATCGGTCTCGATCTTCCGGAGCCCGGCGTAGAACGCCGCGTCGGTGGCCAGCCTCCCCGCCCGGGCGTGGTCGGGATGGCGATCCTCGGGAAAAGACGTGAAGACGATCCTCGGCCTCTCGCGACGGATCACGTCCATGAGGGCGAGCTCCTGCTCGCGCGACCCGGCGAGTCCGCCGTCGCCGAAGTCGAGCGCCTCCCGGAAGTCGGCGCCGATGATCTCCGCCGCGCGCTCCGCCTCGCGCCGCCGGATCGCGTCGCTCCCGCGCGTGCCCATCTCCCCCCGCGTGAGGTCGATGATCCCGAAGCGCTTTCCGGCCGCCTTCAATCTCACGAGCGTTCCCGCGCACGTCATCTCGACGTCGTCGGGGTGCGCGGCGATCGCGAGGACGTCAACCGGCATGGCTCTTCTCGCTCTCGACTTGCGCCGGCACGTCCACGTCGAGCACGGCGATCGATCCCCCGTTGCCGGCGGCGTTTCGCAACGCTTCCACGACCCCCCGGCCCCACGCGAGCTGGAACACGAGCGGCGGGTAGACGCGCTCCGCCGCCTCACCGCCGGGAAGCATCATCGCCGCGAGCCGCCGGCGCCGATTGATGGCCACTTCGTCCTTCCTCTCGGCCGCCTTGCGTACGCGTTCGCCGAGCTGTTCGATCTGGTACGTCGCTTTGCGGCGCGCGGTTTCGAGCGCTCCCGCCAGGGTCGGGTCGACTTCCTCGAGCGAAGGGGCGAGGGAGCCGAGCTCGACGTCGAGACGGCGGGCGACCTCTCCGATCCGATCCGCCTGCGGAACCGGCGTCGCGTCTCCCCGCCAGGACGCGGGATCGAGCAGGTCCTCGTCCGGGATGTCGAGCGCCGCCGCGGTGCGCCGCTCGGCCGGCCCGCGGGGCACGAGGAACGTGCGCGGCACGAGCACCGGGACCGGCGCGTCGAACACGGAAAAGAGCGGGAGGGACTGGGCGTGGTACGCGATCTCGCTCGGCCCGAGCACGCTGACCGCTGCGGGAAGGACGAGCGCCTTCAGGACCGGACGCGTCAGGACGTCGGCGGACACCCGGGCCTCTCCGCTTCCGACTTTCCCGGCGATCCGGTCGAGGTCGCCGATCTCGACGCGCCGGCGGGATCCGTCCTCGATCGTGAAGAAGGGGAAGAGATCCGGCTTGAAAGGGACCACCGGCTCGCGTCCCGACTTCTTCACGTTCTCCGCCGCGAGTCGGAGCGTCTGCACCACCTCGGCTCGGCGCTCCCTCCCGCTCGCGAACAGGCGGCGGGCGACTTCGCTCACGTCGCCACCGAGCGGATCGATCACGAGGATCGGCTCCTCTTCGCCGGTCAGGTCGAGAAGCGTGTCGATGAACGCCGTGCCATAGGTCTCTCCCGGCGCGTAGCGGCGCGCGAGATCGTCCACGATCGCCCGCGCCTCGTCGCCGCGCGCGCCCTCGCGGAAACCTTCGACGATCGCCGTCACTCCGTCCGGGATCGGCCTCGAGCCGACCGGCGCGCGGTTCGAGCGGTCCGCGCCCTCCAGGACGAGCCGCTCGAGACCCTCCGGGCCGGGGCGCGCCGTTCGGGCCACCTCCTCCAGGTCGTGGTCGTCGGTCAGCGCCCAGAAGACCGGCACCGCGGGAAGCCCGCGCCGCGCGAGATCCCGCGCGATCGCGATCGCGTCGAACGCCTTCCCGAGCGTGTAGAGCGGACCGCCGAAGAGCCCGACCTGGTGGCCGGCGAGGACGGCGATCGCGCGGCCGGCGGTGAGCTCTTCGGCGGCGTGCCGTCCGGCCGGGCCGCGGAAGCGGAACGCGCGCGCCGGAAGGGGCGTCGTGCGCCGGTCGTCCAGGAGCGCGCGGCCGCGAGCGAGAGCGGCGTCCATCGTCGGCGGGTCGGGATACAGCGGGCTTCCTCCGCGCGCGAAGTCGAGGAAGAGCGGCGGAAGGCCGGGGTATCGGTCCAGGGGGATCGAGCTCATGCGAGGGTTTTCACTTTCTCGGTTGTTCACGGCGGAGAAGGGAGAACCGACCACTCGAGAACTATGCACTCCATTGTCTCAGCGTTTCACGGCGCGGGGGCGGCGAGGCGGGAGAGAATAGCGGGCATGAGAATCCGACGGCCGATCGGGCTCCTCCTGGTAGCGGGAGCGCTCGCCGCCCTCGCCTGCGGCGGCCCGAAAACGATCTCCAAGGACGGTTACCGCGCGCTCCTCGTCTACTCGCCGGAGGACCGGTTCCAGATCGCGGTTCGCGGGGAAAGAGTGAGGGTGACGGGGACCGTCGACGGCTCCGAGGTCGTCAAGATCATCCGGCCGGACCTGAAGAAATCGTGGCAGTTCCGTCCCTCGACGCGCCGCATCTTCGAAAGCCCGTGGGCGCCGACCGACGAGGCGGTTCCCGGCTATCCGCTCGCGCCCGGCTTCGACCCCGAGGCGTACGCCGATCGCTTCGGCGGCGAGATCGAGCGAATCGACGACGCGACGCACGGACTCCACCCCTCCGAGCGGCACCGCCTGACGCTGCCGTCGGGCGACGTCGCGACGGTCTGGGTCGCGCGCGACCTCGAACGTCTCGTCGTCCGCATTCAGCACGAGAAAAAAGACAGCGGCGACGAGTTTCAGCCCTTTACCGACACCCAGCTCCTCGACGTCCAGGCGGGCGCCGACGAAAAGCTCTTCGATCCCCCAAAAGACTAC
>DASRPJ010000050.1:0-9346 GCA_035646435.1 Thermoanaerobaculia bacterium
ACGAGGCGATCTGGGAGCTCGAGCAGCTGTGCCTCGAGTCGTCGGCCCGCAACTACTCGATGGCCGCGACGTCGATGTTGTTCCTGAACGTCGAGGCGGACACGGTCGCCATGCTCTCCACGCGGGGCGTCCACGCGCTCAAACCGCTCCTGAACCTCCGGAACCAGGTCGTGCTGGAGGTCACCGAGCGTTCGGCGATCCGCGACCTTCCGGTCTTCCGCGAGTCGCTCGCGATGCTCCGGGAGCACGGCTTCCGGATCGCGATCGACGACGCCGGCTCGGGCTACGCCTCGCTCCAGTCGATCGCCGAGCTGCGGCCGAACTTCCTCAAGGTCGCGAACACCCTCGTCACCGGCCTCCACCAGGACACGATCAAGCGCGACGTCGTCGAGATGCTCGTGAACCTCTCGCGCCGGATCGACGCGACGTGCGTCGCCGAGGGGATCGAGACGCCCGAGGATCTCGAAGAGTGCCGGCGCCTCGGCATTCCGCTCGGGCAGGGTTTCTACATCGGAGTCCCCGAGGAGATCCCCGCGCTCCGCCCCGCGCGCGACTTCGCGCCGCTCTCGCCTCCCGCCGGCTCGAGTCGCTGAAGTACCCGATCCGCGCGAGGGAGGTGGTGGGGCCGGGCAGACTCGAACTGCCGACCTAAGGTTTAGGAAACCTTCGCTCTATCCAAACTGAGCTACGGCCCCGGGGGATCGAGTGTACTGCCGTCGCTCCGCTTCCGCGGGATCCGGCTTCGCCGCCGGCGGTCGGCTCGGCTTACGGCCTCGACCGACCTCCTGATCCCGCGCTGCGCTTCGCTCCCGCGTCGCGAGGCTCCTCCCTCGGTTCCCTCGGGAGACTCCTCGCGCCGCGAGCATAGTCACGGGTTTCGCTCATCTTCGGGGACGCGGCTTTGCCCTGCGGAGGAGCGGGGCGGCCTTTTTCGCATCGGCCTTCGAGTCGAAGCCGATGACGGCGGCGTAGCGGCGGCCGACGACCTGGGCGACGAGAAAGGCGACGTTGATGCCGGCCTGCGAGAGGCTGTGGGCGATCGAGGCGCCGAGACCGGCGCGGTCCTCGCCTTCGACCAGAAGAGTCGGGATGCCCGACTCGGAGAGCCCGGCGCGACGGGCGGCGGTCGTCGCGCTGCGCCCCGAGACGGGGTAGACCTCGATCGCGCCCCGAGACTCGTCGCCGGGGAAGCGGTAGGCCATCGCGACCCGGAGATTCGCGCCCGCTTGCGCGAGCGGACCGAGAGCTCCCGCGAGGACGCCCGGGCGGTTGTCCACTTCGGCCCGCCATAGAGTGATCGATTTGACGCTGACTGCCACTGCTCTTCCTCCTCGGTAGGCCGACCGGCTCAGACCCGGTCGGGAAGCCCCAACATCTTCTTCATCCGCCGATCGAGAAACCGATCCGACGCGAGCGCTTTCAGGGGGACGAGAACCCTCGCGAGGGGCGTGATCCGGTATCGCGCCTTCGGGCGCTTCGCTTCGATCGCGTCCAGGATCACGCGCGCGACCGCCTCGGGCCCGCGCTTGCCCATCTGGAACTGCCGGTTGCTCGCCCGTTCCGCGCCGCCGTAGAAGGCGGAGTAGGGGCCGGGGACGGCGAGGATCCGCGCCGTCGCCTCGCGCGTGCGGTCTCCGAACCGGGTCGCGATCGGACCCGGTTCGACGAGAACGACGCGGATGCCCCAGGGAGCGACCTCGACCCGCAGCGCGTCCGACATCGCCTCGAGCGCGTGCTTGGACGCGGAGTAGGGGCCGGCGAACGGGATCGACACCCTCCCCGCGACCGACGAGACGTTGACGACGGTTCCGCGCTTCGCGGCGCGCATGGCGGGAAGGACCGCCCGAAGGACCGCGATCGTGCCGAACAGGTTCACCTCGAACTGCTCCCTCCACTCCTCGAGCGAGACGTCCTCGACCGCGCCGTACTGGCCATAACCCGCGTTGTTCACGAGCGCGTCGATCCGCCCGGCCGAGCGAAGGACGTGCCGGACCGCCTCGCCGATCGAGTCGGGGTCCGTCACGTCGAGCGCGAGCGCTTCCATCCCTTTCGCGACCAGGTCGGCGAGGTCCTCCCGCCGCCGCGCCGAGGCGAAGACCTTGTGGCCGCGCAGGGCGGCCTCGAGCGCGGTCGACCGGCCGATCCCGGTGGAGCAGCCCGTCACGAGAATCACCTGCCCCGGCCGCCCCATGCTGTCCGAGATGTTACCCTTCGGAGGCGCGTCCATGTCTTACGCGGAAAAGAACCTGGCCCCCGGCGAGACGATCGTCTACAGGGCGCGATACCACTGGATCTACTACAAGACGACGCTCGTTCTCCTGCTCGTCGCCGCCGTGTTCGGTCTCTGGTGGTGGATCTCCGGCAACGCGCTCGAGGACCCGACGACGTCGTCGATCTTCGGGAACATCGGCCTGCTGTTTCTCTTCGCCGCGGCCGTCCACTTCGTCGTGCGGCGCATCCGGTCCTCCGCGGACGAGTACGTGGTCACGAACCGGCGCGTCATTCGCAAGTACGGCCTCGTGGCCCGGGAGGTGGAGCAGGCGCTTCTCGACCGCATCCAGGACATCACCCTCCGGCAGGGCATCACCGCGCGCCTTCTCGGCTACGGAACGGTCGTTCTCGAGACGGCGTCGGAGACGGGCAGGCTCACGTTCCCCGACATCGCGGCGCCCGAAGAGTTCCGGAAGGCCGTCTGGGACCAGCAGACGGGCGCTGTGGCGGCTCCCGCGGCTCTTGCAGCTCCCGCGGCGCCCCCGGTCCCGACGACGGCCACCCGGCTCGCGGAGCTGGAAGACCTGAAGGCCCGCGGGCTGTTATCGGCCGAGGAGTACGCCAGAAAGCGCGAGCAAATCCTGAGCTCTCTGTGAAATCCGCCCGGATCCTCCCGCCGGAGACCCGTAAACTCCGGAGCCGCCCGATCGTCTATCGGGTGTGCCCGCCCTTGCCATGATTCCGCGAGAAACCGAGCCGCGCGTCGACGAGGCGCGCCTGATCGAGGAGATCCGCGCGGGGAACACGGAAGGGTTCGAGTACTTCGTCCGGCAGTACCAGCGAAAGATCACGCGGGTCGCCTACCGGCTCCTGCGCGACATGGGCGAGGCGGATTGCGCCGCGCAGGAGAGCTTCCTCCGGGCATGGCAGAACCTGAACGACTTCCGGGAAGGCTCGACGTTCGAGACGTGGCTGACTCGGATCTGCATCAACTGGTGCAAGGACCGGCTGAAGAGGCGTCGGATCGTCCTCTACTTCCACCAGTCTCCCGACGCCGGCGACGAGGCGGGCCCGCGGGACACCGCGCTCGACGACGATCCCTCGCCGGAGCGGCGGGCGCAGTCGCGGGAGATCCGGGAGCGGCTCGAGGAAGCGATCGGGACGCTCTCCCCGCGGCAGAAGACGGTCTTCACGCTCAAACACTTCGAGGAGCTCTCGATCCCGGAGATCGCGGAGCTGACGGGACTGGACAGCGGAACGGTGAAGTCCCACCTCTTCCGCGCGGCGCACAAGATCCGCGAGCGGCTGCGCGACTACCGGGAAAAGGCGGAACCATGAGACCCGACGAAAAGAACCCCCCGACGGATCACCTGACCGACGACGCGCTCTTCGCGCTCGCGGTGCCCGTGGCCGGCGTGCCCGAGGCGCTGCCGCCGCACCTGATGGAGTGCCTCGCTTGCAGCCGCGCGCTCACCGAGTGGAAGGCCGCGGTCCGGGACCTGGGCGACCGGGACGAAGAGGCGCTCGCCGCGCGGACGCCCGAGGAGTGGAGCGCCGCCGAGGACGCGACGCTCGCCGCGGTCCGCCGCGCCGGCGCCCCGGGCCGCGGGCGGCCGCAGGCGATCAGATGGGCGCTGCCGCTGGCGGCCTCGCTGTTTCTCGTTCTGCTCCTCGTTCCGGGCCGGGACGTCGCCCCCCCGACGACCGCTCCGATCGACGAGACCGCCGGCCTCTCCGCGCGGGACCGCGCCGACGACCTCCTCCTGCGCGACGTCGAAGAGCTGGCGATGGGCGAAGAGACCGCGGCCGACTGGGACGAGCTCGCCGCCCTGCCCTCGGAGGAGCCGTCGTGAAGCGGATCGCCCCCGGACTGCTGCTGGCCGCGACGGTGCTGGGCGCGCTCGGCGTCCTCCCCGCCGCGGCCGCCGCGTCGCCCGAGCTCCCGGAAGGGAAGTGGTGGAAGCGTCCGCGGGTCGCCGCGGCGATCGGCCTGACGGCGGAACAGACGCGGGAGATCGAGGCGATCTTCTCGAAGGCGCGGCCGACTCTCATCGACCGGAAAGCGGACCTCGAGAAGAGGCAGGGAGAGCTCGAAGACGCCATCGAGGTGAACGCGGACCGCAAGTCGATCGCGGCGCGGGTCGAAGAGGTCGAGGACTCGCGCGCCGAGCTCCAGAAGGCGCGGATACTCATGCTCCTCGACATGAAGCAGGTCCTCCGCGCGGAGCAGTGGGAGCGGCTCGTCCGGATGCAGCAGGAAGCGCGCCGGCAGCGGATGGATCGCCGGGAGCGATTCGGCGGCCGCGAGCCGTTCGGAAGAGACGGCTCGCCCGGCCCGGACCGACGCTCGTCGCCCCGCCCCTGACGTCGGGGTCAGGCGTGTAGTTTGGCCTTTTGCTATCGTGACCCGGCCCCGGTTCCAATAGCGCCAAACTACACGCCTGACCCCAATGGACGCCGCCGCGCGAGCGCGCATCGCCGACTACGTAAAGCCCCTCGCCCTCGGTCTCGACGGCATCACCTATTACGGAGACGTGGAGCGCGTCCTCGCCGCGACGGATCGCATCGCCGACGGTCGTTCTGATCTCGACCGCGACCTCCTCTACCTGCTCGCGGTCTTTTCCGGCCAGGAGAAGTGGGTGTCGCGCTTCGGCCACAAGAGCCGGACCGAGATCTTCCTCTCTTCGCTCGGCGTCGAGCCCCGCGTCCTCGCGCGGCTCTGGCGCGGGCTCGGGCGGCTCGAGCGCGAACCCACGACGGCGGAGGAAGAGGTCGTGCACGACGCGGTGCGCCTCGAGGAGCTCGGGGCCTACGGAATCGCGCGGCGTCTCGTGGAAGGTTACCGCGAGCGGATGGACTTCACGGAGATGGCGGACTCGATCGACGAGGCCTCCGCGGCGCCGCTGCGAACGGAGGCCGGCCGCGCGCTCGCCGGGCCCCGGATCGCCGCCATGAGGGAGTTCGCGCGCCGGCTGCGCGACGAGTACCGGGAGTTCTCCCCGGATCGCTGACTGCCGACACCGTCGTCACACGATCGATCGGCCCCCGTCCACGCGGATGACCTGCCCGGTCAGGAACGCCGGCCCGGCGCAGAGGAAGACGACGGTCCAGGCGACGTCCGCCGCCGAGCCGATCCGCTTCGCGGGAACGCGCCGTGCCAGGCGGTCGATCTCTTCCTGCGGCGTCCCCTCGGGAGGCAGCACTGTTCCCGGCGCCACGCCGTTGACGGCGACGTCCGGAGCGAGCTCCACCGCGAGGCCGCGCACGAGCCCCTCCACCGCGGCCTTCGACACCGAGTGCGCGAGGTAGTTGCGCGCCGGGCTCTCCGCGAGGAAGTCCGACACGAGCACGATGCGACCCTTGCGCGCGGCGAGCGTCGGCGCCGCCTCCCGGGCCATGAGGAATCCGGCCCGCGCGTTGACGTCCATCGAGCTGTCCCAGAGGTCCTCGTCGGTCTCCGCGAGCGGGGCGCGGTGGAAGTTCGAAGCCGAGTGCACCAGGAAGTCGAGACCGCCGAGCGCGGCGATCGCCTCGCGCACGACACGCCGGCAGTCGTCGGGCCGCGCGAGATCGCCTCGAACGACGGCCGTGCGGCTCCCGACGCCCTCGATTTCCCGCGCGGCCGATTCCGCACCCTCGCGGGAGCCGCGGAAGTGGAGGGCGACGTCCGCGCCTGACCGGCCCAGGCCGAGCGCGATCGCCCGGCCGACCCGGACGCCGGCGCCCGTCACCAGGGCAATCTTTCCCTCAAGCGGGCGCTCCACCCCGCGATCGTAACCTTTGCCTTTCAGGGGTCGTCTCTTGGCGTAGAGAATGGTCCGTCTTCCGGAGGAAACATGACAAGGCACTGCTTTGCCCGCCTCGCGGCCGCGCTCGCGCTGCTTCTCCTTCCGGTCGCCGCCCGCGCCGCGGCCGTCACCGGCCGGGTGCTCGACTCCACGGGCGCGCCGGTCGCGAGCGCGAAGGTCGTCTGGGAGGCGTATCGCACCGACGAGGAGACCCTCGTCGACGAGACGGCCGGCACGGCGCCCGCGGTGATCGGCGAGACTCTCACGGACGCCGAGGGCCGCTTCCGGGTAGTGCTCGACAAGGCCGGGGTCGAGGTCGCCCTTCGGATCCTGCCGGGCATACTTCCGGGCGCGCTCCTCGGCGGCCCGTACGACTCTACCGAAGACGCCGCTCTCGGCGACGTCGAGCTCGCCGCAGCGGAGAAGATCTCCGGGCGTGTCACCGACGAGGCTGGGAAACCCGTTCCAGGGGCGAAGGTCCGCGCGTCCGCTGGCCTGGCGTTCGAAGAGGAGGACGTGCCGCTCTACGCGGAGACGACGACGGGCGTGGACGGCTCGTTCACCATCCCGAACGCCCCGCCGAGCGCCGGCCGCGTGACCGCGCGCGCGAAGGGATACTGGCCGGCGACGCAGACTTCCTTCCGGGAGCGAGTCACCACCGCGAGGCTGACGCTCCGGAGCGGCGGAACGCTTTCCGGCACCCTCCTCGACGCTGCCGGGAAGCCCGTGGAAGGAGCGGTCGTCGTTTCGGGATCTCTCGCCACGAAGACCGATGCCGCTGGCGCGTTCCGGCTCGCGGGGGTTCCGGCGGGCGGCCAGTCCGTTGAAGCGATCTGGAGAGACTTCGCGGCTCGGAACGACTCCGTGCGCGTGAAGAAAGGGGAGACGGTCGAGGTCCCTCTTCGCCTCGGGCGCTCGGCGCTCGTGACCGGGTCCGTTATCGACGAGAAGACCCGCCGCCCGATCCCGGGCGCTCGCATTTCGACCACGGGAGGCGTCTTTTCCCGGGGGACCGAGCCGGGACGCCGGACGCGGACCGACGCGAAGGGAAGGTTCCGCCTGGTCGGGCTCCGCCCGCGCGCGTATTCGATCCGCGCCGCGAAGGCAGACTACCTCCCCGTGACGATGCCAGGCATCGTCGCCGGAGTCTCGACGCCAGGCACTGTCGCGATCGCGCTCCAGAAGTCGGCGAGCATCGCGGGCCGCGTGACCGACGAGGTTGGTGCGCCGGTTCCGGGCGCGCGAGTGCAGATCGCCCGCGACACCGGCATGCGGGCGCTCATGCGGGGCGGCGCCGCGGCGCTTCTCGGGCGCGGCGGCGTGGCGACCGGGCCTGACGGCGGGTTCCGTCTGCGGGGCTTGACCGCTCAACGCAACGTCACGCTCGAGGCCGCGAAGGCCGGCTACGTCCCGGCGAAACGCTACGGCGTGAGCGTGAAGACGGGGGAGACCGTCAAAGACCTCGCGCTCGTCGTGAAGCGTGGGCTCGAGGCACGGGGCCGCGTCGTCGAGTCGGCGGGGAAGCCGATCGCGGGCGCGGAGGTCCGGGTCTCGCGACCGGAGAGCGGGGGCGGCGGGGGAACCCGCGTCATGATCCAGATGGCCGGCATGAGCCGGGAGAAGCCGGACGCGTGGAGCGGAGCCGACGGAGGCTTCCGGGTCGCGGGCCTCGAGCCCGGCGACTACGCGCTCGTCGTTTCGCGAGACGGCTACGCCGGCAAGAGCGTGCCGTCGGTGACCGTGAAGGCGGAAGGAGTGAGCGAATGGCCTCCCGTCGTCCTCACGACCGGAGCCGCGATCGGCGGTTTCGTGCGCAATGGAAAGGGCGAAGCGATCGTGGGCGCCGACGTGATGTCGTTCGGCGAGGGGGGCGGGGCGCGGCAGGCGACGAGTGATCCCGAGGGACGGTTCCGCCTCGAGGGCCTTTCGCCCGATCGCGGCGTGATGTTGAACGTCCGGGCAGACGGTTACGCGCCGCTGCAACGGACCGTGACCCCTCCCTCCGACGACCTCTCGCTCGTCTTGAAGACGGCGGGGACGATCCGCGGCCGCGTCGAGGACGCCGCGACGAATCGGCCCATCTCCGATTTCACCGCCTCCGTCCGGGAGCCGCGCGGCGGGGCAATGGGCGGCATGCGGATCATGATGGGCGGCCGGCAGCCCGACAAGAGCTTCCAGTCTCCCGACGGGACATTCGAGCTGACCGACGTCGCGCCGGGCAAGTGGTCGGTTTCGGCTTCGTCCCCCGGCTACCGCCCCGCCGAAGTCACGGGCGTCGACGTCGCCGAAGGGGAGACCAAGGAGGGCGTCGTCCTCCAGCTGAAGAAGGGGGCGGTCGTCACCGGGCGGGTGCTCGATCCCCGGAAGGGCACGGGAGTTCCGAATGCGTCGGTCTCCTGGAGCGAGGAAGGCGGCGGCCCCGGCATCGCGATCTTCGCCGGCTTCGGGGGCGGGCAGAACGCGCAGACGACCGACGCCGATGGGCGGTTCCGCTTCGACGGGCTTGCCTCGGGAAAGATCAACCTGACCGCGCGCCACTCCGACTTTCTCGACACGTCGAAGCCGGTCGAGGTCAAAGAAGACGACGAGACGGCGGTGGACCTGTCGCTCTCGATCGGCGGTTCGATCGCCGGAACGGTCGTCGGGAAGGATGGGCGAACGCCGGTCGCGGGAGCCGAGGTCGACCTCGACGAGCAGGGATCCAGCCGCATGGGTTCCGATTCCGCGCGCGCGGACGGCTCGGGCAACTTCCTGTTCGAGCACCTGAACGCGGGCCGCTACCGCGTTTCGGCCCGCTCGAGGGCGGGAAGCTCGACCCCAAAGGAGGTCGTGCTCGCCGAAAGCCAGCGTCTCGACGGGGTCCTGCTCGAGACGGCGAGCGGCGCGCTCGTGAAGGGCGCCGTTGCGGGGCTCCCGGCCGAGCGCCGCGGAGGCGTCCGGATCTTCGCCTCCGGCCGCGACTACGGAGACGGCACGACCACCGACGACGAGGGTCGCTTCACGCTGCGCGACGTGCCTCCGGGAGTCCTGCGGGTGACCGCTTCAACGGCCTTTCCCGCGAGCCGCTCGGCGTCGAAGAGCGTGGACGTGCCGGAGGGCGCGGGGGAGGTGCCCGTCGAGATCGTGTTCGAAGGAGGTTCTCGACTCTCGGGTCGCGTGACGCGGGGAGACCGTCCGATTTCCGGGATTTTCGTCATGGCGATGCCGGACCCTCCGGGCTCCGCCGGTGGACGCGCCAGCGGGCAGACGGACGACGGCGGTCAGTACGCGCTCGAAGGACTCGCGGACGGGAACTACCAGGTGACGTTGAGCGGCCAGGGCGTGTCTTACCGTAAGGCGTTTACGGT
>DASRPJ010000051.1:0-2321 GCA_035646435.1 Thermoanaerobaculia bacterium
GTCGCGAGGATCCGCGCATCGTGGTTGCCGGACGCCCACAGCTTCTCCGCGAGCGCGTGGTCCGTCTTCAGCCGCTTCGCGAGCCTTCCGAGCGGTGCGTAATTGACCCCGTACACCTCTCCCCGGACCCCGTGCCGGCGATAGGTCTTCCGGGTCTGCTCGTTCCCGAGACCTTCGAGCTCGCGAAGGACCGACGTGGCGTTCATTCCGGGAGCTTACTTTCTTTCGAGAGCGAGAGCCGTCCAGTCGTCTTCCAAGACCGTCGAAGTCTCGCCGTGAACCCGAGCGAAGAGCCCGTCGAGAAAGACCGACGGAGAAGCGCCGCTCCCGTCTCCGTCGAAGAGCCGCTCGAGCGCGACGTATCCGAGCGGCTCGCCCGGAGACGACGGAGCCTCCGGGAGCCCGTCGGTGAAGAGGAGGAGCTTCTCGCCCGGCTCGAGACGCCCGTCGAGCGATGCGTACTCGAGCTTCGCCTTCAGGCCGAGCGGCAGCCGCGGTCCGGGCGCCGAGAGCGCGAGCGGCGGCTGCCCCGGGCGCAGGCGGTACGGGTCGGGCAAGCCGGCGTTGGCGAGCGCGAACGACCCGTCCGGATGGTAGCGGACGAAAGCGAGCGCGACGAACTCGCGCGGCCCGAGCTCCAGGACGAGGCGGCGGTTCAACTCCGTCAACGTCTCGGCGACGGAGCGCTGCTCGGCGAGGAGCGGCAGGACCGCCTTGACCGACGCCATGATGAGGCTCGCCCCCATCCCCTTCCCCGACACGTCCGCGACCGCGACGCCCACGGCCCCGTCGGAAAGGGGGAAAACGTCGTAGAAGTCGCCGGCGACGAAGCGAGCCGCCAGGTTTCGCGCCGCGATCCGCCACGTCTCGCCGTCGATCTCCGTCGGCGGGAGGAGCCTCTTCTGTATCGAGCGCGCGAGGTCGAGCTCCTTCTCCGCGAACTCGGTCTCCTTCACCCGCTCGACGCTCTTGCGCAGCCTCTCCTGCATGAGCCCGAACGTGTAGAAGAGGAGCCCGATCACGATCGCGATTCCTCCGGAGATCGGGATGAACGACGGAAAGAGATTCCTGAGGAAACGGGCGGGGACGAGCGTCAGCTGGATCGCGACGAGCGTCGAAACGAGCCATCCGAGGCAACCGCCGACGAAGAACAGACCGCCGAGCGCGATCCGCGAGGGCTCGCTTCCGGGCTTGAGCCCCCATCGCCGGTAGGCGTAGTCGAACGCCTGGCAGAAGAAGTTGATAAAGGCGCCCATGATGGCGCCATAGCCGAGGATCCGGAGGCGGAACTCCGCGGGCTGCGCGAGGCTGATGAAGAGGGAAATCCCGACGCCGATCGCGACCGAGATGACCGTGTCGCGCAGGATGTTCTGCGGCTTCACGTTCGGTCGGACCGCGGCCGCGCCGCCGGGGGTCACCTCGAGCACGGGATCTCCCGTAGAGCGCCGCCGAGCCGGACGCGGGCTTTCCGGACGGCCCTCGTGAGCGAGCCATCGCGGTCGAGAGAGGAGATTTCGTAGGTGGAGAACCAGCGCGCGGCGGCGACAAGCGGGGCCCCGCCTTCCGCCACCAGGAGGTGCTTGACGTCGAAGTGAAGGTGCGCGGGTTCCTCCCCGATCGCGGGGATCTCGTGTACGTCGAGGTCAAGAATCGCCTGACCGATGGGCGTCCCCAACTGATCGAGGCCGGTCTCCTCGCGCACCTCGCGCGTTGCAGCGACGAACGTCGAGTCGTCCTCCGGCTCGATGTGCCCTCCCGGCTGCAGCCAGCCGCCGAGCTTCGCGTGGCGGACGAGGAGGACCGCGTCCCTTCCGGCCGCCGCGACGATCGCGCTCGCGGTCACGTGGCCGACCGGGTTCGCGCGGAAGAAAGCTTGCGGCCCGTCGACGAAGGCGCGCAGCCGCCGGAGAACGTCCGCGTCGCGCCCGTCCTCCGGACGGTAGTTGTCGAGCTCCGCTGTGAGGCTGTCGAAGAGAATCCGGGGATTATCCCCCGTCGCGGTCGTCGATCGCGCCGACGCCCTTCTCCCCCTCGCGCCGCCCTTCCTCCCCCTGTCCGCTCCGGTCCGCGTTGTCCTGCGCCCGCGGGGGTCTGACCCCCCCAGCCGCGAAGCTGGGCGAGATCGAGACCGCGAGGGGGTCAGACCCCTCCCCGCGCGCGCGCCGGCGGAAGGTCGCTCTCCCGGTACGCCTCCTCGACGTCGGCGGCGATCGGGTCGTCCGGACGCCGGCTCACTTCTTCTTCGCCCTGGTCGACCGCGGCGGAGACTTCCGAGTCCGCATGGAGCTCGCGCGCTTCTTCGTTCCGCCCGACTTCTTCCT
>DASRPJ010000052.1:0-23683 GCA_035646435.1 Thermoanaerobaculia bacterium
CACCCCGACCGGCTGGCGCGCTTCGAGCGCGAGGCGCGGACGGTCGCCGGGTTGAACCACCCGAACATCGTGGTGCTGCACTCGGTCGAAGACGACGCGGGCGTCCGGTTTCTCACGATGGAGCTCGTCGAGGGCCAGAGCCTCGCCGCGCACCTGGCGCCGGGCGGGCTGCCGGTCGCGCGCGTCGTCGAGCTCGGCATCGCGCTCTCGGACGCCCTCGCGGCCGCTCACGAGAAGGGGATCGTCCACCGCGACCTGAAGCCCGCGAACGTGATGCTCACCCGCGAGGGGCGGGTCAAGGTGCTCGACTTCGGTCTCGCGAAGCTGACGGCCTCGGACGCGGAAATCGGCGCGACGCACGGCGACACGATGACGACGCCGCTCTCCGACGTCGGGCACGTCGTCGGCACGGTGCCCTACATGGCGCCGGAGCAGCTCCGCGGCGAGGCGGTCGACACGCGGGGCGACCTCTTCGCGCTCGGGATCATCCTCTACGAGCTCTCCGCCGGGCGACGGCCGTTCGGCGGCGCGAGCGCGACCGAGGTCAGCTCCGCGATCCTCCGCGACGCGCCGGTCCCCGTGCAGACCGTGCGCGACGACCTGCCGAAGGACCTCGGGCGGATCATCGGCCGGTGCCTCGAGAAGGACCCGGAGCGGCGCATCCAGACGGCGAAGGACGTCCGCAACGAGCTCGACCTGGTGCGCCGTGCGCTCGAGTCGGGGTCGGCTCGCGCCGAGCCACCCACCGTGTCGGGCTTCGGCGGCCGGCCCGCGATCGCGGTGATGCCCTTCGACAACCGCTCCGGCGACCCGGAGCAGGAGTACTTCGCCGACGGCCTGGCGGAGGACCTGATCACCCGTTTGGCGCTGTGGCGGTCGTTCCCGGTCATCGCCCGGCAGTCGAGCTTCGCGTACAAGGGCCAGGCCGCGGATCTCAAACAGGTGGCGAGCGAGCTCGGCGTCCGGTACCTCGTCCAGGGCAGCGTCCGCAAGTCCGGCGAACGCGTCCGGATCGCCGCGCAGCTCGTGGACGTCGCGACCGGGCAGAACGTCTGGGCGCAGACCTACGACCGCGTGCTGACGGACGTCTTCGCCGCGCAGGACGAGATCAGCGAGGCCATCGCCGCCTCGCTCGTGGTGGACCTGCAGCGGGCCGAGCACGCGCGCGTTGAGCACCGCGCGCCCGAGAACCTCGAGGCGTGGGGCCTCTTTCAGCGCGCCCTGACGTTCTTCTATCGCTTCACGCGCGAGGACTTCGGAGAGGCCCGTGGGCTCATCGAACGCTCCCTGGCGCTCGACCCGAAGTTCTCGACCGCGTGGGCGCGCCTGGCGGAGATCGCGTTCTGGGAGTACCTCTACGGCTGGACCGACTCGCCGGAAGAGCTGCTCGAGAGCATGCTCGCCGCGGCGCGCCGGGGAGTCGAGCTCGATCCCCGGGACGCCGAGGCGCACGCGCAGCTCGGGATCGCGCTGATGACCGCGGGAGACGGCGTCGCGGCGATCGACGAGGCGCGCCGCGGCACGGAGCTGAACCCGAGCCACCCCCAGGCGCTCCTGATCCGCGCATATATCGGACACATGACGGGCAACTCGCCCGAGGAAAGCATCGAGCTCGCGACACGCGCGGTGAAGCTCTCCCCGCGCGATCCCGCCGAGTGGCTCTTCTACGACGTTCTGGCCGGCGCCTACTTCAACGCCGGCCGTTTCGAAGAGGGGCTCGCCGCGGGGCGGCGGCTCGTGAGCCTGTGGTCGGGTTACTACTTCGGGCCGCTCTGGTGCGCGATGAACTTAGTCGAGCTCGGACGCATGGACGAGGCTCGGGTCGCTGTCCGCGAGGCGCGCCGCGTGCTGCCCGAGGTGACGCTCGAGATGGTCCGCCGCGTCCTCGGCGCCATGGCGCCGGACGTCGACCGGCGCATGATGGGCGCGCTCGCGCGGGCCGGGCTCGAGTGAGGGCTAGGAGGGGTTGAGCCTTCGTTCGAGGTCGCGGTAAGAAACGACGAGGAGTCCCTTCACCTCCCCGATCTCCTCGCGGACCTTCGCGAACTCCTGGGTGAATTTCTCGTCGACCCCGGCGACCCCTTCGGCGACGAGCCGGATCTCGCCACGCAGGCTCTCGGCAACGACGTCGGAGTGCCGCTTGACGTCGCGGATCTCGCCCCGCAGAGACTCATCGACGGCGCGGATCTCGACCCGCAGAGCCTGCCGCAGCCCCTCATCGCCGGCGCGGATCTCGTCCCGAAGGGCCAGCCGCAGCCCCTCATCGACAGCGCGGATTTCGCTCCGCAGAGCCTCATCGCCGGCGCGGATCTCGCTCCGCAACCCCTCGGCCACGACGTCGAAATGGCGTTTGATGTCCTCGGCCGTATCGCGATCCATCGGTCCTCGTGTCTGCCGAGACTAGCACCGCGGCTGATCAGTATTGTCGCGGGAAAGGGCGACGACGAAAAAGGGGACAGATCTATTTTCGAAGAGCCTGACTCCGGGGAAAATAAATCCGTCCCCTTTTCTCAGGTGAGGGAGAGGGGATAAAAGACGGTTAAGCGAGGGCTTCGCCCAGGGCGGCGCGCGCGAGCAGGCGCGTCGAGTCGAGGGTCGGGAGGGAAGACTCCCCGGGGCGGACGAGGAGCGGGATCTCGGTGCACGCGAGCGCCACCGCGTCGCAGCCGCGGTTAGCGAGGCGGGCGATCACGCGGTTGTAGGCGTCGCGCGACTCGTCGGTGAAGACGCCGTCGACCAGCTCGGCGAAGATGATCCGGTCCACGGTGTCGAAGTCCGCCTTCTCCGGCACGACCGTCTCGATCCCGGCGGCCTCCAGCGCGGGGCGGTAGATCGGGGCCCCCGCGCCCATCGTGAAGCGCGTGCCAAGGACGCCCACGCGCCGGAACCCGCGGCGCCCCGCCTCCTCCGCGACGACGCGGGCGATGTGAAGCCACGGGATCGGCGTCTGCCCCAGCACGTGGTCCCAGGCGAGGTGGGCCGAGTTGTCGGGGCAGATCGCGAAGTCCGCGCCCGCCGAAGCGAGCACGCGTGCCGACTCGAGCATGAAGCCCGCGACGCCCGCGTAGTCGCCGGCATCGAACGCCGGCATCCAGCGGGCCATCGCGATCGAGTCCATCGTGATCCGCGGGTGGTCGTTCTTGCCGACGATCGAGAGCGCCTCGCGGCAGATCGTCTGGTAACAGAGCGCCGCGCCCTCGGCGCTGCACGCGACGATGCCGATGTGCTTCACGCCGGAGTCAGCCCCGCTCCGCCGCCTTCTCGAGGGTCTCGAGGTCGATCTTGGTCATCTGCATCAACGCGGCCATGACCCTCTCCCCCCTGGCCGGGTCCCCTTCCATCAGCTCCCAGAACCTGGCCGGGACGATCTGCCAGGAGAGGCCGAACTTGTCCTTCAGCCAGCCGCACACGCTCGGCTCACCGCCTCCGGACGTGAGCTTCGCCCACAGGTCGTCGATCTCCTTCTGGTTCTTGCAATTCACGACGAACGAGATGGCCTCGCTGAACTTGAACTGCGGTCCGCCGTTCAGGCCGACGAACTTCTGGCCCTCGATCTCGAACTCGACGGTCATCACGGAGCCCTTCGGCCGGCCGGACGCCTCGGCTCCCGCGTCGCCGTAATGCGTGATCGTCTTGATCTTCGAGTCGTCGAAGATCGAGGTGTAAAAGCGCGCGGCCTCCTCGGCCTGGGTGTCGAACCAGAGCATGGGGGTGATCTTCTGCATTCGTTCCTCCTTCGGAAAATAAATCCGTCCCCTTTTTGAGGTCCCCTATTCCCTCGATGCAGGCGGACCGGGTGGGTGAACACGCCCATGCGCGCGCACGATTGTCAGGCACCGTGACAGCGTGCTCGGACCGTACACCCGGGTGTGCGTCTCGGGGTTCAGGTCGTCCGTGCGGACGACGACGCATTGGAGCCACCTCGGTCCGGGCGCCGCGGTGTACGCCGCGATGACGTGGGTCCTCCCGGACGCGCGCCTCGACCGGCCGCGTTTCCGGCGTGATCCGGAGGTCCTCCCGGGCATCTGAAGCTGGAGTGCCGCCGGGCCGGCCGGATTGGGACATCGCGGCCGCTACTCCCCCCAGTTCACCCCCGGATAAAGGCTCCCGATGCGGTACGACCGATACGTGCCGCCCTGGACCACCGTCATTTTCCAGACGGCTGCGGGGTTGGACCCGACGTTTGCCAGCTCGACGACCTGGGACGGCACGTCGGTCGACGGCGGGGTCGAGCCGATCGGCACCGGCTCGGACGCGGCAATTTCGATGTGGCCGTCTTCGAAAAGCATTACGTTGCCGCCCCAGTAGGAATAGAAGTTCAGAGGGTACTGCCACGCGAGCTCCGCGGTCAGCGCGGCCTCGTCGATCTTGAGGATCACGCCGCGGGAGAACGGCGGCGGCGGCGCGGGGCTCGTCGCGTCGCAGCCTCCGGGCGTCGCGAAGCAGCGGTCGTTGCCGTTGTCGAAGACCGAGAGGCTCGTGATCCGGTTTCCGCTCGCCGCAAGCAGGTTCGGATAGTGCTGGGCGAAGAACCAGTCGGTCGGTTGCGTCGCGCCGCCGACGAGCGCGAAGTCGCCCTGGTAGCCGAGCTTCCAGAGGATCGTGCCGCTTCCGGCGCCGCCCCGGTAGTCGAGCTTCATCAGCCAGTTCTGGTGGCGCGACGAGAGGACGAGGTTGCCGTCCGGCGCGAGCTGAACGCCGTTGCAGTGGGTCCAGTCGTAGCCGGAAGCCGACGTGAACTCCATCGGGTGGCGGTTCACGTCGAGCCAGTCGAAGGCGGACCACGTCCAATAGGGCTTGAAGTTCTCGTCGAGCGCCACGAGTGCGTCGCCGAGGATCGTGAACTGCCCCGGCCCGGGCGGCGCGGTCAGCTGAACGGTCTTCTGCTGCTGCACGATCAGGATCGTGTGCCGGTTCGGAAGCGGCAGCACGTCGTGGCTGTAGACGAGCGCGACGACGTCCGACCCCATCGCCTTCAGCGCCGTGTTCAGGTCCGCGAGGTACAGCTCGCGCACCGGGTCGCCGACGAGGTCGATCTCCCGAAGCACGCTGTTGTACGGGATCGACTGCGGCACGTTCGCCGAGTAAAGGTTCGTGATCGAGGCGAGCAGGTTGCCGTTCCTCATCGGCTTGATCGGGAACGCGTACCCGAGCCAGCTCGCGTCCGCGGTGTTGTCGTAATACCAGAGGATGTTCCCGTCGAGGTCCGAAACGACGGAGACGCCGCGCGGGTCGATGATGTTCACGAGCTCGACGCCCGGGCTCGGGGTCTGGCCCGGCGTCGTCGCCGTCGTGAGCGTCGGGAGAGCGATGTTCGGCAGCGGTCCGGTCTTGAAGAGCGCGCCGGGGGTCGTCCACCACTTGCCGTCGCCGGTCTGGATCCGCGCGCGGACGTTGTACGTCGACGCCGCCTTCATCCCGGCGACGAAGGACGAGACCGAGCCGCCTCCCGCGGGCGCCGGCACGGGCGCGGTCGACCGGCCGTACTTCGTCGTCAGCCCGAACTCGACGACGGCGCGCGAGTCCGCGGGGAGCGTGGCCGTGAACCGCGCGACGAGCGGATGGCTCGTCGGATGGACGGAGGCGGCGAGATCGCCGGGATAGGGCGCGTCCGACATGAGCCGACCTCCTGATGAAAGGCGCAATCATGCCCCAGTCGCGGAGCACCCTGCCGGAAAGAGCCCCTCACCCCGACCCTCTCCCCAGGGGGGAGGGAAAAGAGCCGCTCGCTACATCGTGCCGGGCGCGCTTGCCGCCGGTGCCGGAGGCCGATCCGAGTTCCAGGTGTCCCGAATGTACGGCCACGCGCCGTTGACGCGACGGTGAACGGAGAGGTAGTTGCCGCTGTCGATCGTCGCACCGGACGCATCGACGACGGTATAGGTCCCGCTGATCCAGCCGGTGTCGCCATCGATGCCGGAGCCCGTGACGGAAGCGTTCTTGAGCGAGAGGCCGGCCGCCCTGGTCCTGGCCGCGTCTTCGCCGAGGAAAGTCTTGATCGCCGCGCGGCCCGTCACGGCGGGTGCCCCCGGCGGCATCAGGAGGGCATCCTCCGCGTAGAGGTTCCCCATCGCTTCGCCGTCGGCCTTCGCGTAGTGATCGAACCAGGCGAGCGCGTCGGCTTGCATTTTGGCCTGGTCGGCCGCCGTATCTCGCGGGGCGACGGTGGCCGTCTCCGGCTGGGCCGCCGGCTTCTGGGCGCAACCGACCGAAACGGCGACCACGGCGACCACGGCGAGTATGGCGAGCGCGAGCAAGGGTTTCCGGAACATGCGTTCTCCTGTCTGTAAGCGAGCCGTCTGTATTGCGCTGTCTCGAAGAGCGGCGAGATCCTACCGCCGGAGGCGACCCGGTTTTCCGCCAGGGCCAGCTCCGGGGGCGGTCGAAGCGGAAGGTTCCGGTCTAGGAGCTGCCTAAATCCCGCACCGGCAGAGCTTAGCGCCGGAAAAGGAGTCGACGCCTCCGGCCCGCCCGAATCGGCAGGGTCCTTGTCCCAATCCCGCCCCCGGGATGACACTTCACAAGCGCGAACGGGAAGGGGGTACCGGAGTGGCTGTTCGGATTCCGATCGAGACCCTCAAGAAGCTCCAGCCGAAGCTCCGATTGATCGCGGACGGCGACACGGAGGTCAACGTCATTCGGTCCGAGAGATGTGCGGCCCTGCGCGTCGATCGCGAGTCGCTCGCGAAGAAGACCGAGCAGGTTCGCGGTCCGGACGCCGTTCCGGCGGCCTTGAGCGATCTGAGCAAGAAACCGAAGTTGAAGCCGTTGAAGAGCATCTCGCGCGAGATGCTCGCCAACGTGTTCGTCTACCTGCGGGACTCGACCGTCAAGCCGCCGAAGACCGTCCAGCCCCACTCGCGCCACGGTCAGATCCTGCAGGTGCAGACGTCGTTGAGCTCGCTGCCGCAACTCGCGGAAGACGACAACGTTACCTACGTGGAGCTCGCCGAGGCGTTGAAGGCTCCGACGCCGGCGCTCGCGGACCTGCGGCCGGCGCCCCCTTCCTCAGCGCTCCGCCGGTTCGGTTCTCCGGCCAGGCACAAGTTCGGCGCCGACGTCCTCATCGGGCTGATCGACGTACAGGGTTTCGACTTCGCCCACCCGGACTTTCTCGCCGAAGGCGGCAAGAAGACGCGCTTCATCCGGATCTGGGATCAGGGGGGCGACTCGCGAAGCAGCCCGAACGCGGATCAGTTCAACTACGGAGCGGAGTTCCGGCAGGAGCACCTCGACAACGCGATTGCCGCGTCGAAGACGAAGGGCCTTCCGGCCACCGACCTCGAGCGGCAGTCGCAGGTCGTCGAGGGCTCTCACGCCACCCACGTCGCGAGCATCGCCGCCGGTAACCGGGGCGTCTGTCGAAGGGCGAAGATCGCCGGGGTGCTCATCTCGCTGCCCCGGGAGGACCAGGACCCGCGGCTCTCGTTCTACGACTCCAGCCGGCTGGCGGACGCGGTCGATTACCTGCTCGCGCTCGCCGAAGAGCTCGGAGTCCCGGTATCGATCAACGTGAGCCTGGGCACGAACGGCCACGCGCACGACGGCAGCGCCGCCGTCACGCGGTGGATCGACGCGGCGTTGAGCACCCCCGGCCGCGCGGTCACCGTCGCCGCGGGAAACGCGGGCCAGGAGATCGGCGAGACGCCGGACGACATGGGCTGGGTGATGGGGCGCGTGCACTCGAGCGGAAAGATCCCGGCGGCGAACCTCCAGCGCGACCTCGAGTGGGTGGTCGTCGGCAACACCGTGATGGATCTCTCGGAAAACGAGATGGAGATCTGGTTCAGCGCGCAGGATCGCATCGCGGTGTCCGTGAAGCCGCCGAAGGGTCCCTGGATCGGGCCCGTGGAGCCGCGGCAGTTCATCCAGAACCGGATGCTCCCGGACGGCAGCCTGCTCTCCGTGTACAACGAGGTCTATCACCCCGCCAACGGGTTGAGCTACATCAGCATCTACCTGAGCCCGTTGTTTGCGGAGCCGAAGGTCGTCGGCGTCCCCGCCGGCACCTGGATGGTTCGTCTCCACGGAAAGGAGATCCGGGATGGGCGCTTCCACGCCTGGATCGAGCGCGACGACCCCAAGAAGCTCGGACGGGTGGGCGAGCGCGAGGCGTGGGCCTTCCCGTCCTTCTTCACCGAGGCGACGCTCGTCGACCGTTACACGATCAGCTCTCTCGGCTGCGCGAACCGCGTGATCGCGGTCGCGAACCTGGACGAGACGAGAAACCGCATCAGCGTCTCGAGCAGCCAGGGCCCAACGCGCGACGAGAGACAGAAGCCGGACGTCGCGGCGCCCGGGACCGGCATCGTGGCCGCGAAAGGCTTTGCCGATCGGGGGGACGACTGGCTCGCTCTCTCGGGCACGAGCATGGCGAGCCCGTTCGTCGCGGGAGTCGTGGGGTTGATGCTCGCGACCGAGCCTCGCCTGACCGCGGCGCAGATCGAGGCGATCGTGCGCGGGACCGCGAGCCCGCTGCCGGGAGCGAGCTTCGAGTGGTCGAACGACGCAGGCTTCGGAGTCATCGACCCGAAGGCCTGTCTGCTCGAGACGGAACGCGTCCGCATTCGAAAGGACCTGGGCTGATGCATCTGACCGTTTTTCAGTCGGGAAAGGGCGACTGTCTGATCCTCGAGAACTCGAAGCGGAGCGCCCGCATTTTAGTCGACGGCGGAATGCCGGCCGCCTATCGCGAGCACGTCGCGCCGTCGGTGGGGAAGTTGAAGAAGATCGACGTCGTCTACGTTTCGCACATCGACCAGGACCACATCGGCGGGATCCTGAAGATGCTCGACGACGACGTCGCCTGGCGCGTTCACAAGTTCCAGACGGACGGAGGAAACTCGAAGCACAAGAAGCCGGCCGTGCCCCGGCCCCCCACGCCGAACAAGATCTGGCACAACGCCTTCCACGAGCAGCTGAAGAAGAACGCCGGAGCCGTCGAGGAGGCGCTGGCGGCCGCGGCGCCCGTGCTGAACGCCGCGGACCTCGTCAAGATGCGCGAAGCGGGCCTCGCCGTGTCCGAGCTCGTCGCGAGCGTTCGCGAGGCGATCCAGGTCTCCCGGCGGATCGGAAAGAAGCAGCTCGGCATTCCGTTGAATCCCGAGGCCAAGGGCAAGTTGATGATGGCGCGAGCCGGCCAGAAGCCGTTCACCGTCGGAGGCATGAAGGTCACGATTCTCGGGCCGACGGCGAAAGACCTCGAGCTTCTGAGAAAAAACTGGAACAAGTGGCTGAGGGACAACGAGAAGGCGCTCAAGACGATTCGCGAGAAGGCCGCGAAGGACGAGAAGAGCTTCGGGACGAGCGACGTCGGACGCCTGCTGCGGGCCATTTCCCTTCCGGCCGAGGCGTTCGGGAATCCGGAGAGCGTCACGCCCCCGAACCTCGCCTCGCTGACGCTCCTGGTCGAGGAAGGCGGAAGCTCGATCCTGCTGACCGGCGACGCGCGCGGGGACCAGATCCTCGCCGGCCTGCGAGCGGTCGGCCGGCTCGCGGACGGCGCGACCTTTGCGGTCGACGTGCTCAAGGTCCCTCACCACGGGTCGGAGAACAACGTCGATCAGGCTTTCTGCGACACGGTGATCGCGCGGGACTACGTCTTCTGCGGAAACGGAGAGCACGAGAACCCGGATCCCCGGGTCGTCGATCTGATCGCGAAGGCGCGGCTGAAGTCCGCCCCGACCTCCTTCAAGTTCTGGTTCAGCAGCAGCGAGAGCGTCGTGGACAAGCAGCCGGCGTCGGATCACATGGCCGCCATCGAGAAGCTCGTCAAACGTCTCGCGAAGTCGAGCAAGGGCCGCCTGAAGTTCCAGTTCCTGAAGAGCGGCAGCAGCATGGCGGTCACCTAGCGCGCGTCGCCAGCGCCTTCCACCGTGCCGTGCCCGCGCGGCTCGCCACGACTCGCGCGCCGCTCTTCGCGCTCTTCACGACCGCGCTGTCATTCCGAGGAGCGGAGCGGCGAGGGATCCCGCGCTCGAAAAGGGGGGGATCCTTCGCTTCGCTCAGGATGACAGGCAAAGGAGCGAACGACGAATCCCTCGTTCCCCGACCTCCGCTTCGCTCAGGATGACCGCCCGGGCCCGGCCGTCCCTGGCACGAAGAGGACCGCGCACGCCGACGCGAGGAGCGCGAGAACCGCGGCGGTCCTCATCGACGACCGGAACGAGTCCGTCACGGAGGACGTGATCGCGCGCTCGACCGCCGCTGTCTCGCTCGCGTCCAGATCGGCCGGCGTCTCTGCGGCGCCGAGCTTGTGGCGCTCGGAGGCGGGGATCCGGGCGGCGACCGCGGCGAGACCCGCCTCGGAGAGACGGCGGTCGAGCGCCCGGTCGAAGACGGAAGCCGCGACGAGCCCGAAGACCGCGATCGCGAGGAGGCCGGCGACCCGCGCGACCGCGTTGTTGATGCCCGACGCGGTCCCGGTGTCCCGCTCACCGACCGACCCGAGCACGGTCGACGTCAGCGGCGCGACCGTCATGGACATGCCGAGGCCGAGGACGACGAGCGCGGGGAGAACCGCCGTCGCGAAACGCGCGTCGTCCCGCGGGACGGAAAGGAGGTAGAACCCGATGGCCGCGGTCGCGGGCCCGAGAATGAGCAGGAGGCGCGGGCCGAACCGGTCGGCGACAGCGCCCGCGGGCCGCGAGAGCACCGAGATCAGCGCGATGAGCGGCAGGAGCGCCGCGCCCGCCCGGGACGGGGTGTACCCCTGCGCCTGGATGAGCTCGAACGGCAGCAGGAAGAACGTCGCGGAGAGCGCGGCGTAGAGGAAGAAAGTGAGGAGGTTCAGTCCCGCGAAGAGGCGGATGCGAAACAGGTCGAGGGGCAACATCGGGTGGGAGCTCCGCCGCTCGACGACCGCGAACAGGGCGAGCGCCACGGTGCCGGCGGCGAGCGGCACGAAGACGCGCGGGTTCCCCCATCCCGCGGCGGGCGCCTCGATGATGCCGAAGACGAGGGCGGCCAGGCCGATCGTCGCGAGCGCCGCGCCCGTGAGATCGAGCCCCTTCGACGACGGGTTGCGGGTCTCCGGAACCTTGCGCAGGGCGATCGCGAGCACGACGGCCGCGATCGGCAGGTTCAGCAGGAATACCGCGCGCCAGGACGCTTTCTCGACCAGCCACCCTCCCGCGACCGGGCCGAGCGCTCCCGCGACCGCCGTCAGCGACGACCACGTGCCCACGGCCCGCCCGCGGTCCTTCGCCGGGAAGGCGGCGCCCAGGATCGCGAGGCTCGACGGGACCACGAGCGCGGCGCCCACGCCCTGTATCGCGCGGGCGGCGACGAGGGATCCGACGCCGGGCGCGAGCGCGCACGCGGCCGAGGCCGCGGCGAAGAGCGCGACGCCGATTGCGAAGACGCGCCGTCGCCCCAACCGGTCGGCGAGGGAGCCCCCGACGAGGACGAGCGCGGACAGCGAGAGCGCGTAGGCTTCGACGACCCACTGGACGTCCGCGACCGACGCCTCCAGGCTCTCCTGGAGGACGGGCAACGCGACGTTGACGACGGTCCCGTCGATGAACGCGAGGCTCGAGCCGAGGATCGTGGCCGCGAGCACCCAGCGCGCGGTCGCGCGGGAGCACGGTGCCGGCTCGGTGGCGCGAAGGATCGCCTCGTCGCACGGTCCTCTCGCGAGAACGCTCACGACGGCGCTAGGGCTTCGCCTCGGGCAGGTACGACGCGGGAATCGGGTTCGCCGGGCGCTCCGCGTCCCAGATCACGGACGCGATCCACCATCGTTTGCCGTCGTTGACGAGCTGGATCGAGTTGATCCCACGCTCGAACGGCTTGCGGTCGGACGGCGAACGGCGCGACTCGTACGTCGAGAAGACGTGGCAGACGTTTCCGAAGCAGTCCGTGCGCCTCGCGATCTCGCGCTCGAAGAAGCCGGAGAGCGGCTCGCCCTTTGCCTTTCGATCCGCGACGAGCTTCTCGATTCGTTCCGAGAACTGATCGACGGTCATCGGCCGGAAGTCCGGCGCGTCCGGCGCCTTCGGCGGCACGAGCTTCCCGGAAGAGTGGAAGATCCGGCGCATTCGATCGAAGTCGGGCGCCGTGCCGGCCGGGTGGCTCACCGACGCGTACAGCTCCGAAACGATCGCGTCGACGGATCCGACTTCCTTCGGCTGGACGCCCTGGGCCCCCGCAAGGCCGGTCGAGAGGAGAAAGGAAGCGACGGCAATCGCGGATCTCGGCATGAGCTCCTCCGAATTTGGGGTCAGGCGTGTAGTTTGGCGTTATACGCCGTCGGCGCCGCGAGGGGAATACACGATCGACCTATGAAAAAAGCCCTGGTCGCGCGGTGCGACCAGGGCCTCGACGGTTCGACGGAGGCGTCTAGTCTTCCCAGTACGGGCTGTCCGCGAGATCGCGCGTCGGGAACGGGTGCGCGTAGTAGTCGTCGTTGCCCGGATCGAGCCGCTTGTCCTTCAGCTTGTAAGTGACGAAGGGGAACATCAGATCGACGGCCTCCGGGTCGAGCGTGTCCAGGATCGCGCCCGCCTGCGCCGAGCAGAGGTGGAACGCGAATGCGGTGCAGTGGTGGATCGACTCGGGGCGCACGAGCCCCTCGTTGTGCGTGCTCTCGTGCAGCAGGACCGCTTCCGAGAGGCCTGCTCCGGTCTCCGGCGTTCCGAAGTCCCGCGCGCCGCATCCCGGCGAGGACCCGAGCCACACGACGGACCACTGCGCGAAGGCCGTGCCGAGCGTGTTGACGTAGGCCGTGCCGCAGATGTTCGGGTCCTCGGCGGGCCCCTCGTAGTAGACGTAGTAGCGCTTCTGCGCAGGATCGGCGTTCCAGCCGCGCGCTTCGAGCTCGTCGGTGACCGCGGTAAAGGCGTCACCGGTGGCGGAGTACTCGGCGGCCGTCAGGTTGCCGCGAACGAAAGTGACGTCCAGACGCAGTGTCCCGCGGTCTGAGTACTTGTCCAGCCGGATGTGCTTGCCCGTCTGGCTCTCGAGCCAGAGGTTCATGGAGGCGATGGCGTTCTCGATGACGCCGTTCGTGTCGAGGGTGTTGTCGACGGCGTCGGACGGCACGAAATAGATCGCGTGGCCCTGGGCGCCGGCCGCGAGATCGGGGAGCCGGTCCGCCGTCACGCGGCCGCGAGAGGGTTTGCCGCCACGTTTCCCGCCCGTGAAACCGAGGACCCCGTGGTACGCCATTTCCGTGCTGGCGAAGTTCACGACCCGCGTGCGGTACTTGCCGGCAATCGGGTACGAGACCTCGGCGGTCTCCGCCGGGAGCCCGTCGCCGGCGAGCTGCCCGTCGGTTCCGCTGCCAACCTGGACCCAGTTACCCGCGGGGTCCTGGCGGTCGATGAAGAGATCGAGGTCGTAGGAGACGCCGGTTCCCGCGCTCCAGGAGATCGAAGCCGTGACCTTGGACGTGACGAAGTCGCCGGAAACCTGGAACTCGCGCATGTCTCCGGAGCCGGTGACCCCGACGGGATCGGGCGCGGGCGCCGTGCCGTCCCACTCCTCTCCCGGCTGGGCGCGTCCGGCACCTCCGTCGGGCGCCGTCGCGCCGACGGCGCGGGCGAAGCGCTTGTCGTAGACGAGCGAGATTTTTCGGTTGCCGTGGCTCGCCCGGGCGGCCTCCGCCAGGGCGAATCCGGCGCAGAAAAGGGTGAGCACGGTGATCGTGCGAAGACGCATGGAAGACCTCCTCATCGTTGGGATCGGCGCGGAGCGTCGGTCCGTTGCCGGTGGCATCGTCATACGCGTCATGGATAGCACCGGGGGATTCGGGAGGGCGATGAGGGGATCCCCTCAAAAGGGGATCGGGAGGGGCCTCATTCGAATGGGGTCAGGCGTGCATTTTGGTCTTACGGAGATACGGCCAAACTACCCGCCTGACCCCAAAAGAGGATGATAGGCGCCGCAGCATGATCGGACAGACGATCTCCCACTACCGGATCCTCCGGGTCCTCGGGGAGGGCGGCATGGGGGTCGTCTACGAGGCCGAGGACGTCCGGCTCGGCCGCCACGTCGCGCTGAAGTTCGTCGTCCACAAGAAGCTCGACCGGCAGGAGACCGTCGAGCGATTCGAGCGCGAGGCGCGCGCCGCGTCGGTCCTGAACCACCCCAACATCTGCACGGTCCACGACGTCGGCGAAGAGGGGGGCCACCACTTCATCGCGATGGAGCTCCTCGAGGGCGAGAGCCTCGATGCCCTGCTGACGAGGGGACCGCTGCCCGTGCGACGGCTCGTCGACCTCGCCACGCAGGTCGCCGAAGGCCTCGTCGCCGCTCACGCGCGCGGCGTCGTCCACCGCGACATCAAGCCCGCCAACGTCTTCGTGACCTCGACGGGCCTCGTCAAGATCATGGACTTCGGGCTCGCGAAGATCCTCCAGTCGCCCGCGGCCGAGTCCCTGACCGCCTCGGAGAGCGAGCTCACCCAGACGTCCGACCTGACGACGCCCGGTCTCGCGATGGGCACCGTCTCGTTCATGTCGCCGGAGCAGGTGCGCGGCGAAGAGGTGGACGGGCGGTCGGACCTCTTCTCGTTCGGCGCGTTGCTCTACGACATGGCGGTCGGCGAGCCGCCCTTCCGGGGCGCGACGCCGGCGGTCAAGCTCGCCGGCATCCTCGAGCGCCAACCGGTCCCTCCGCTCGAATTGAACCCGACTCTGCCCGCGCGCCTCCAGGACGTCATCCTGAAGGCGCTCGAGAAGGACCGCGAGGAGCGGTACCAGACGGCGCGGGACATGGCGGTCGACCTGCGGCGAATCGCGCGCGAGCTCGACAGCGGAGCCGTGACGAGCACCTCCGGCGTGATGCCGGCGATGGGGCGGTCGCCGACGCCCCCGGCCGCCGCGGCGCCGGTGACTGCGGAAAAGCCGTGGTACTGGCTCGTCGGGCTCGGCCTCGGCGCCGTGCTGGCGGGCCTCGCGATCTGGCGGTCCGGCGGCGACGATCCGAAACCGGCGGCGCCGCCTCCCGCGGCGGGCCCGCCCGAGATCCGGTCGCTCGCGGTCCTCCCCCTCGGGAACCTCTCGCAGGACCCGGCGCAGGAATACTTCGCGGACGGCATGACGGACGAGCTCATTTCCCGCCTCTCGCGGATCTCCGCGCTGCGCGTGATCTCGCGGACGTCCGCGATGCGCTACAAGGGCTCGCCGAAGTCGCTCCCGGAGATTGCGCGCGAGCTGAAGGTGGACGCCGTGGTCGAGGGCGCCGTTCGGCGGGAGGGCGATCGCGTCCGCATCAACGCGCGCCTGATGGACGCGAACGAGACCCAGATGTGGTCGGAGACCTACGACCGCGAGCTGAAAGACGTCCTCTCGATCCAGAGCGACGTCGCGAGCTCGATCGCGCGGGAGATCCGCGTCAAGGTCGCGCCGGAGGAGAGCACGCAGCTCGCGATCCGCGGCCCGGTGGACCCCGACGCGTACCAGGCGTACCTTCGGGGGAGGGTCTCGTTCTCCCGGTTCACGCCGGAATCGCTCGCCGAGGCCGAGGAGTACTTCCGGCGCGCGATCGCGGAGGACCCCCGGTACGCGCTCGCGTATGCCGGGCTCGCGGACACGTACATCCAGCTCGCCGGCCGCGCGCGGCCACCGCGCGAGACGATGCCGAAGGCGAGGGCGGCCATCGATCGGGCTCTCGAGCTCGAGCCGAACCTCGCGGAGGCGTACGCGTCGCTCGGGCAGGTGAAGCTCTTCTACGAGTTCGACTTCGAGGGCGCCGGCGCCGAGTACCGGCGCGCCCTCGACAAGAACCCGGGCTCGCCCCTCGTTCACCAGACCCATGCGCTCTACCTCGCCGCGAGCGGGCGCACGGAGGAAGCCCTCGCGGAAATGAACCGCGTCCTCGAGCTCGATCCGGTCAGCATCGGGTCGGGATGCATGCGCGCGCGACTCCTCTACTACGCGCGTCAGTACGACCTCGCGATCGCGCAGTACGAGCGGACGGTGACGGCCGACCCGACGGTCGCCGGCTTCTGCACGTTCGCGATCTTCGCTTTCGAGCAGAAAGGCCGCTTCACGGAGGCGATCGAAGCGGCGAAGCGGTCCAGCGCCGCATCGCCCAACGAGGTGCTCCAGCGGTCGGTGCTGGCGCGCTCGTACGGGGTGAGTGGCAACCGGGCGGAGGCGGAGAAGGTCATCGCGGGGATGGTGGAGCTCACGAAGCGGAGGTTCGTCTCCCAGTACGACTTCGCGCTGGCGTACTCCGGGTGGAACCGGGAAGAGACGCTCCGCTCCCTCGAGAAGGCGTACGAGGGGCGCGAGGGCCTGCTCGTGTACGCGAAGGTGGACGCCGTGTGGGACGACCTGCGCGAAGAACCGCGGTTCCGGGAGCTCGTCCGAAAGATGGGGATACCTCAGTAAGGCTTCACCCCGAAACGACCGCGAGCCACGCTACCATTCCCGCGCGTGAGATCCGCCGCGCGCTCCGCGCTCTTCCTCGTGATCTTCCTTCCTGCCGCCGCGGTGCGCGCGGAGGATCCGAGCCCGTTCGGGAGTCGCACGACCGCGGTCCTGGGCCTCGGCGGACGCAACTTCTGGCGGGGGCGGCACGGCTGGGCGGAGTTCGCGACGACGTCGATCAACTTCGGCAGGTTCATTTCGCGCCGCATGGAGGTCGGTTTCGACATCCACCCGTGGTTGGGGATCCGCCAGGCCGTCAACGACAACGGGGACGGGGGCCACGAGAACTCCCACGCGATCGCCGTCGAAGGCTACGGCCGGTGGTATCCGGCGCCGCCCGAGTGGACGGTCCGGCCGTACATCGAGCTCGGCGTCGGTCCCTTCTACGCGTCGCGGCCGGCGCCGACGGCGGGCTCGCGCTTCAACTTCCTCGTCGAGGCGGGGGCCGGGGTCACGATTCCCGTTTCGCCGACCGATCCGTGGTCGATCGTCGTCGGGTACCGGCTCGTGCACATCTCCAACGCGCACCTGTACGAGCGCAACCCGGGCTGGAACTTCCACGGGTATGTCGTCGGGATCCGCCGGTTCGTGGGCGGAGGGTAGGCTAGCGAGACGCGAGCCTACGGTCGAGCTCCGCAAACGACAGCCGCACCATGGCCGTGAGCTCGCCAAACTCCTCGAATACGCGCGATTCAAATCGATCCAGCCGCTCGTTAGTGCCAATGAGACCTTCGGCGACCGTGCGGATGTCGGTTCGAAGACTCTCCGACACGGCGCCAAGCGATCGCTTGATCTCCTCGCCGCGGTCGGCGACCGAACGGATCTCGGATCGCAACTCTTTGGTTTCCTGGGCGACGGCGCGAACCTCGTTCCGCAGCCCTTCGGTTTCCCGGGCGACAGCGCGAACCTCGTTCCGCAGCCCTTCGGTTTCCTGGGCGACGGCGCGAATCTCGGTTCGCAGCCCGTCGAAGTGTTGCGTGATCCCCGAATCCATCCGGGCGTCTCCCTCGGAACGCTAGTGTACGTCCCACCAGTATTGTCGCAACCGTGGCTCGACTGACCGTGAACCTCGCGCCCGAGCTCATCGCGATCCCGGCGTCGCCGCCGTTCCAGATCGGGCGCACGCCCGTCACCAACGCGGAGTACGCGCCTTTCCTCGAATCGGGACGCGTCGCGGAGCCGCCGTGGTGGAGGGACCCGAGCTTCTCCGGCCCGCGGCAGCCGGTCGTCGGCGTCACGTGGGACGACGCGATGGCTTACTGCGCGTTCCTGTCCGAGCGCGTCGGAGGCGAGTGGCGGCTCCCGACGGAATCCGAGTGGGAGGCCGCCGCGTGCGGAGGCCTCGTCGCGCCGCGCACGGCGTGGGGGGACGCGATCCCGCCGGGAGAGATCCCGGAGGGCGCGCTCGCGGGTCCGTGGGAAGTCGGCCGCGGGACGCCGAACGGGTACGGACTCTTCGACGCCGGCACGATCGTCCACGAGTGGTGCCTCGATTGGGACCCCGCCCCCCGCGAGCCCCGCCGCCGCGCGAGCCGCGGCGGCTCCTGGCGGCACGATGTGCGCTGGTCGGCGCCGTCCGCCCGAACGAGCCTCCCTCCCGACTACCGCTACGCCGACTACGGGTTCCGGGTGTGGGGTCAGGCCTGAATTCAGGTCAGGCCTGAATTCAGGTCAGACCCCGACCCCGACGCATGAATTCAGGTCAGACCCCGACCCCGGGTCAGACCCCGACCCCGACGCAGGGATTCAGGCCTGACCCCTCTTCGTCAGGCGCCAGAACTGGGTCTCGTTCAGGAGCTTGATGCGGTGGCCCTTTTCGCGCAGGCGCCTGATCTCCATCAGCTTCAGGCCGGCTTCGCGGCCGGCGGCCTGGAGGGGGTTCGGGCGGCCGCGCACGACGACGGTCGTCTTGCCGGACGGACCGCCGTGCACGACCGCGCCGGCGCGCTTCGCGGCGCGCACCGCCTCACTGCGGCGGCGGGAGAGGATGCCGGTGAAGGCGACGTGCGCGCCATTCAGCGTGCGCAGGACTCCCGCCTTCAGGCGCGCCGGCTTCGTCGAGAGCGCGTCGATCAGCTCCTTCGCGCTCTCGTACCTCTTCCGGCGCTCGCCGATGCAGCGGTGGACGATCTCCTTCAGGTGGTCGCTGCACGGGAGGTTCCGGATCTCGTGAGTGCTCACTCTCGCCGCGGCGTCGCCCTTCACGAGCATGGCGAGGAGCTGACCGACCTGGTACACGTCGTCGCGCGCCTGCCACTTCGGGACCGCGCCCGCGAGGATCTCGTTGGGCGCCGTCAGGGGGTTCAAGGTGTTCGCGCTCGCGCCGCGCCGGTCGCTCTGGTGCCGCACGATGCCGAAGTCCCCCAGCTTCAGGGAGCGCCCGTCGCAGACGAATACGTTCATCGGCGTCAGGTCGCGGTGGAGCATCTGGCCGCGGTGGAGCTTCCCGAGCACCTGCAGGATCCCGGCGATCTCGCGCCGCGCGGTCGTCTCCGGCCAGCCCTTGCCGCTCCGGTGGAGAAACGCGCGCAGGTCCCCCTGCCGTGCGTACTCGAGCGCGAGGCAGTACAGGACGCTGCCGTCGGGTCGCATCAGCGGGAATGCGTCGTAGACGCGGATCGCGCGCGGGTGCCCGTCGAGGAGCTGCCCGAAGTAGGCCTCCTTCAGCCACCCGTCGATGTGCGCGCTCGCCTTGATGCACACGACCTGCGGAACGAGCCGCGACCGGCCGAGCCGCGTCGCGAGGTAGGCCTGCCCGAACCCTCCCTGCCCGACCAGCGAGTCGATCCGGTAGCGGATTCGCGTCTCCGGGCTCACGACGACGTACTCGGGCAGAAGGAGGTTGCCCACGTGCGCGGCGGCGCGCGCCGACATCACGACCGTCGTCGCGGAGGTCGTGTGCCTCTTCGAGTCGGACCGCGCGGCCTTCATCCGCGCTCCGCGAAGAGCGCGTTGACGTCGGCGTAGGGCAGCGCGCCGGCCGCCAGAGGCTCGGAGGCGCCCGTCCGGAGGAACCCGGTCGCGCGCGTCGCCGCCCTCGCGAGCGCCGCCGCCGCGATCCACGAGCCCGCGCTCAGGCGCCGGACCCCGAGCGCCTCGAGTTCGGACGTCGGCGGAAGACCGGGCCGCGCGAGAACGTTCAGCGGCAGCCCGCCGGCGGAAGCGATCGCGCCGATCTCGGACCCGTCCGTCACTCCCGGAACGAAGATGCCATCGGCGCCGGCCGCGCGGTAGCGCTCGGCGCGCGCGAGCGTTTCATCGAGGCGGCGGTCGGCGGGAACGAGGGATCGCAGGTAAACGTCCGTTCGCGCGTTCACGAAGAGGTCCACGCCGAGCCGGGCTCCGGCGTTCTTCGCGTGCTCGATCTTCACCCTCAAGAGGTCGGGCGGGCCGGTGCCGTCCTCGATGTTGATCCCGACGGCGCCCGCGTCGAGGACTGCCGCGACGACTTCACCGACGGCGACCGGATCGGCCGAGTAACCGCTCTCGACGTCCACGCTCACCGGCACGGCGACGACCCTCCGGATCTGCTCGACCGTGGCCGCGAGCAGCGGGACCGGCAGTCGGTCCCCGTCCGCGTATCCGTGCGACCAGGCGACGCCCGCGCTCGTCGTCGCGATCGCTTTCGCGCCGAGGCTCTCCATGAGCCGCGCGCTCCCGGCGTCCCAGGCGTTCGGGAGGAGGAGCACTCCTCTTGCGTGAAGGTCGTGAAACTGCCGCGCGGTGTCTCGTGCCTCGGTGCTCATCGATCGCCTTTCGTGATGGCCGCAGTCTCGTCGATTTCGGGCGCGGCGGTTCGACTAGAAAGCGATGCAAGGGGATTTCGAAACCGAGGCAGTGGAGATGCGGATAAGCCGACACTCTGTCGATTCTTCGACACTTTCGCCGACATCGGCGACCCTCCCACGGCGGTCTCGCGAATCGGGGAAACAGTTGGTTCGGAAGGGGTTGGCGAGGAAGGCGATCGACTCCGCGGCCGCCGACCGGATGGCACACGGCCTTGCTATGAGGGTGGCGAAACGAACGGGGAGGTTTCCATGAAAAAACGAATGATCCTGACTCTCACCGGGCTGGCCGTCTTCATCGCGGTCCTCGGCTTCGTGAAGATGCGGCAGGTCCAGGCGGGAATCGCGCAACACGAGTCCTTTCAGATGCCGCCGGAGGCCGTCACGACGGTCCGGGCCCGGGAGGAGCGGTGGCCGTCGTCCGTCGCGGCGATCGGGACCGTCGAGGCCGTCCAGGGCGTCATGGTCGCCGCGGACCTGCCGGGGCTCGTCTCGCGGATCGAGTTCGCCTCCGGAGCGAAGGTTCGCGCCGGCCAGGTCCTCGTTCGGCTGGACACGAAGCAGGAGGCCGCGCAGCTGGCCGCGGCGAACGCGCAGCGCAACCTCTCGACCGTCAACTTCGAGCGGATGCGCGGTCTTCGCGACCAGGGGGTCGTCTCGCAGGCGGACTACGACCGCGCCGCGGCCGAGCACAAGCAGGCCGTCGCGCGCACGGGCGAGACGCAGGCCGCGATCGGGCGCAAGACGATCCGGGCGCCGTTCTCGGGCGTCCTCGGCATCCGCCAGGTGAACCTCGGCCAGTACCTGAACGCCGGCGATCCCATCGTGTCGCTGCAGTCGCTCGACCCGATCTACGTGAACTTCGCGGTGCCGCAGCAGCAGGTCGCGGCGCTCCGGGTCGGCGGCGAGGTGGGCGTGACGGCGGAGGGGACGACGGACGTCCGCGGCGCGGGGAAGATCAGCGCGATCAACTCGGTCGTCGACGAGGCGACGCGCAACATCGAGGTCCAGGCGACGCTCGCGAATCCGGAGGGGCGGCTTCGGCCCGGCATGTTCGTCCAGGCCCAGGTCGTCCTCGGCGACGCGAGCGCGGTCGTCGCCCTGCCCGCGTCGGCGATCAGCTACGCGCCTTACGGCGACTCGGTCTTCGTCGTCGGCGAAATGAAGGCCAAGGACGGCAAGCCGTACCGCGGCGTGCGGCAGCAGTTCGTCAAAGTGGGCGGCGCCCGCGGGGACCAGGTCGCCGTCGTCTCCGGCGTGAAGCCCGGCGACGAGGTCGTCACCTCGGGAGTCTTCAAGCTCCGCAGCGGAGCCGCCGTCGTCGTCGACAACAAGGTCCAACCGTCGAACAACCCGGCGCCGAAGCCGGAGGACAGCTGATGCGGGTGTCAGTCCGCTCTTGTCATTCCGAGGCCGAAGGCGAGGAACCCCCGAAACGCAGGGGGTCCTTCGCTCCGCTCAGGATGACAGGCGGGACTCGTCTGACACCCGATAAGGAACGCACATGAAACTCACCGATCTCTTCGTCAAGCGGCCCGTGCTCGCGATCGTCGTCAACGTCGTGATCTTGATCGCGGGGTTCCAGGCGGTCCGGTCGCTCTCGGTCCGGCAGTTCCCGCGCACCGACATCGCGGTCGTGAGGGTCACGACGGCGTACGTGGGCGCCAACGCCGACCTCGTGCGGGGGTTCATCACGACTCCCCTCGAGCGCGTGATCGCGAGCGCCGACGGCATCGACTACATCGAGTCGTCGAGCGCGCAGGGCGTCTCGACCATCACCGTGCACCTGCGCCTGAACTACGACACGAACGCGGCGCTCACGCAGGTCCAGGCGAAGGTCGCGCAGGTGCGCAACGACCTGCCGCCGGAGGCGGAGGCGCCGATCATCGAGCTCGAGACCGCGGAGACGCAGTTCGCCGCGATGTACATCGGCGTCTCTTCGAGAGACCTCGACCAGAACCAGATCACCGACTACCTGACCCGCGTCGTGCAGCCGAAGCTCTCGGCGATCCAGGGCGTGCAGCGCGCCGACATCCTCGGCGGCCGCACGTTCGCGATGCGCATCTGGCTGAAGCCGGAGCGCATGGGGGCGCTCGGCATCTCGCCGTCCGACGTGCAGGAGTCGCTGTCGAAGAACAACTACCTGTCCGCGCTCGGGCGGACGAAGGGGTCGATGGTCTCGGTCAACCTGATCGCGAACACGAACCTGAAGACGCCGGAGGAGTTTCGGCAGCTCGTCGTCAAGGAGAAAGAGGGCACGGTCGTGCGGCTCGGCGAGATCGCGGACGTCGTCCTCGGCGCGGAGACTTACGAGCAGGACGTGCGCTTCAACGGCGACGCCGCGACGTTCCTCGGCATCTGGGTGCTCCCCACGGCGAACTCGCTCGACGTGATCACGCGCGTGCGCGCGGCGGTCCCGGAGATCGAGGCGCAGCTGCCGGCCGGCATGAAGATCGGCGTCCCCTACGACTCGACGGAGTACATCCGGGAGGCGATCCGGGAGGTGCTGACGACGCTCGGCGAGACCCTCCTGATCGTCGTCATCGTCATCTTCCTCTTCCTGGGCTCGTTCCGCTCGGTCTTGATCCCGGTCGTCGCGATCCCGATCTCGCTCGTCGGCGCCGTCTTCCTCATGCTGATCGCGGGCTTCACGATCAACCTGCTCACGTTGCTCGCGATCGTGCTCTCGGTCGGTCTCGTCGTCGACGACGCGATCGTCATGGTCGAGAACGTCGAGCGCCACATCCAGCTCGGCGAGCGCCCGTTCCCGGCGGCAATGAAGGCGGCGCGCGAGCTCGTCGGTCCGATCGTCGCGATGACGATCACTCTCGCCGCCGTCTACACGCCAATCGGCATCCAGGGGGGCCTGACCGGCGCGCTCTTCCGGGAGTTCGCCTTCACGCTCGCCGGCGCGGTCGTCATCTCCGGGGTCGTCGCGCTCACGTTGTCGCCCATGATGTCGTCGAAGCTGCTGCGCTCGGGCGACCCGGAGCGGGGCTTCGCCGGCTGGGTGAACCGGCGTTTCGATTCGATCCGCCGGGGGTACGCGCGGCTCCTGACCGGGACGCTCCGTTACCGGCCGGTTGTGTTCGCAGTGTGGGCGGTCGTCGCGCTCCTCATCCTGCCCTTCTACATGTTCTCGCAGAAGGAGCTCGCGCCCGCCGAGGACCAGAGCGTCGTCTTCGGCATCGTGCAGGCGAACGCGAACTCGACGCTCGATCAGACGATGCTCTACACGAAGCAGGTCCACGACGTGTACCGCTCGTTCCCGGAGACCGAGAGCATCTTCCAAATCACGTTTCCGACGGGCGGCTTCGCCGGAATGGTGACGAAGCCGTGGAGCGAGCGCACGAAGAGCACGCAGGAGCTGCAGCTCGAGGTCTCCGCGGGTGTCTCGAAGATCCCCGGCGTGCGGACGATCTCGCTCGTGCCGCCGTCGCTGCCGGGGGGCGGGGACTTTCCGGTCGACTTCGTCGTCGCGTCGACGGCGGAGCCGCGAGAGCTTTCCGAGTTCGCGGGGCA
>DASRPJ010000053.1:0-21370 GCA_035646435.1 Thermoanaerobaculia bacterium
CCGTCAGGTCGAGGCGACCTATCCGCTGTTCCCGGAATTCCTGCGGCGAAAAAGGCAGCTCGATCCCGAAGAGCGGTTCCAGAGCGACTGGTATCGCCACTACCGGACGATGTTCGGCGCCCGCAACACGGCGACGTGAGAGCGGAGGCGAAGCGAGCGCGCGAAGCCATCGCGCGGGGAGCGGCTCGGGCTACCCCGCGGCTTTGAGCGCGACGTCGTCCCGGCGGTGGTAGATCGCGTCGACGATGCCGTACTTCCTCGCCTCTTCCGCTTCGAGGATGTAGTCGCGGTCGGTGTCTTTCGCGATCTTCTCGATCGTCTGGCCGGTGTGATTCGAGAGGATCTTGTTCAGCTGGTCGCGCATCTTCAGCATGTCCTTCGCGTGGATCTCGATGTCGGCGGTCTGGCCCTGGAGGCCGGACGTCCACGGCTGGTGGATCAGGAAACGCGAGTTGGGCAGCGCGTAGCGCTTCCCGGGGGCGCCGGCCGCCATGAGGACGGCGGCGAACGACGCGGCCTGGCCGATGCAGATCGTGGAGACGTCGGGTTTCACGTACTGCATCGTGTCGTAGATCGCGAAGCCGGCCGACGTGACGCCGCCCGGCGAGTTGATGTAGAAAGAAATGTCCTTGTCCGGGTTCTCCGACTCCAGGAAGAGCATCTGCGCGATGATCAGGTTCGCGATCTGATCGTCGATCGGCGTGCCGAGAAAAATGACGTTGTCCTTGAGCAACCGGGAGTAGATGTCGTAAGCGCGCTCTCCGCGGCTCGTCTGCTCGATCACCATCGGTACGAGAACCATTCCGCCTCCCTCGCCTTCTTCGTTCACCGGGGTCAACCCTCCGCCCGCCGCGGTCATTCCTCTCGAGCCTCCCGCTCGATGGGCTCCATCGAGGGTAACACCCGCGCGCTCGATATCAAGAGGTCGAGCGCCCGCGACAGCCGCATCTCGTCTTTGAGAGCCGCGAGGCCGTCGCCCTTCGCGAGCCGCTCGCGCAGCTCCGACGTCTCGACTCCGCGGCGCGCCGCCGCGCGCTTGATCTCCGCGTCGACCTCCGTGTCCGTCACTTCGATCTCTTCCCGCCGCGCGATCGAGTCGAGCACGAGGTACTCCCGCACGCGCCTCTCGGCGCCCGGCCGCGCATCCTCCCGGATCCGTTCCCAGTCGGCGTCCTTCGGGTCGATCCCGTTCGCCGCGAGGTACCGCGCGTAGTCGCGGAGCGACGAGGCGACCTCCGACTCGACGAGCACCTCCGGGGCGGGAACGTCCGTCCGCGACAGGATCGTCTCGAGGAGCTGCCGGCGGAACGTCCGGCGACGGTCCCCCTCTTTCTCCTGCCGGAGGTTCGCGCGCACCTTCTCGCGGAGGGAGTCCACCGTGTCGGACTGCCCGACGGCGCGGGCGAACTCGTCGTCGAGGGCAGGTAACCGCTTTTCCTTCAGCGCGACGAGCGTCACCTCGTAGTCGAGCGTCTTCCCGCGGTAATCCTCGTTGGCGAAGTCGTCCGCGAACGTCTTGCGGAACGTCCGGGTCTCGCCGGGCGACGCGCCCGTTAGCGCCTCGTTGATCTCCGTCATCGAGTCGGGGTGCCCGATCTCGAGGGTGAGCTTCTCGTCCCGGAAGGTCCGCGGGTTCTGGCCGGGCTCGAGGATCTCGACGAACCGGCCCGCGACGTCCGCGACGGCGAAGTCGCCCGGCGCGGCAGGCCTCGAGTCGATGGGGTGGAACTCCGCGTGCGAGTCGCGGATTCGGTCGAGCACGGCGGCGACCTCGTCCTCCGCCGGCTCCGTCGACACGTCCTCTACGGCGAGGCCGCGGTATTCGCCCGGATCCACGACCGGTCGCAGGTCGAGATGCGCGGAGAAGCGCAGCGGTCCGGGCGGATTCCACTCGAGGCCGTCGACGCGCGGATGGCCGAGGATCGTCAGGTTCTTCTCCTGGATCGCCGACGACAGGGCCACCGGCAGCAGCCGTTCGATGACCTCTTCCCGGATCTCACCGGCGAAGCGCTGCTGCACGAGCGGCTCCGGCACGTGGCCTGGCCGGAACCCGGGCAGCTTCGCGCGTTTCGCGAACGCACGCGAGACCGCGCCGTAGGCTCTCTCGACGTCCTCGGCGGGGACCTCGATGTCGAGAGTCGCGCGGGTGGGAGACTCCTCCCGGGAGGTCACGACGACCATGTCGGGAAACTATCAGCTATTCGCGGCCGGCTCTCAGGTGCGGGGCGACACGGTGCGGGAACCGGTGCGACCGCGGGCCACCGGGATCCGGGGCGCGGGAGGGGGCGGCGTCACCGGGACCGCCGCGGCCGCCGCCGCGACGTCGATGCGCCCCCAGCCGAAGACCGGGTTCGGAATCGCGGAGCCGGAGACCCCGCCGCAGGCCTGGTCGGAGAAGAGCCTCACGGCCGTCGAACGGAGAAGCTCCTCCGTCTCCGGGACGCGCCCCGCGAGCGAGGGCACCGCCGACCACAGGAGCGCGACCGCGCCGGCGACGTGGGGCGAGGCCATCGAGGTCCCGGAAAGCCGGCTGTACGCGCCGGTCGGGACGGAGGACCGAATCGAGACGCCCGGCGCCACGACGTCCGGCTTCATCCGGTTCGAGCCGTCGACCGTAACGGGCCCCCGGCTGCTGAAGCTCGCGATGGTGTCGGCGAGCGTCGTCGCGCCGACGGAGAAGGACGCCTCGTAGAACTCCGGCACGACGGCGATCGTCGAGCACCCGCTCCCGCCGTTGCCCGCCGAAACCGCGACGAAGATCCCGGCGGCGCGGGTGTTCTCGATCACCGCGCGGAGCACGTCCGGGTCGGTGCAGCCCTCGCTCGGGGGGCATCCCCAGGAGTTGTTGATGACGTCCGCTCCGATCTCGGGCCGCGGGTTCGCGCCGGTCAGGTCGGTCGGGGCGAGGAAGAACTCGAAGCACTCCGCGTACCGAGCCGGAGTGCCGTTGTTCCGGTCCATGTTGCGGCAACCGATCCACTTCGCGCCCGGCGCCATGCCGATCTGGTTCTCTCCCCCGTCCGTGCCGACGGCCGTGCCCGCGACGTGCGTGCCGTGACCGAGGTCGTCGCACGGGAAAGACGAGTCCGCGCCGCACGGATTGCCGGCCGTGATCGGGGCGTGGATCGCGTCGCGCCAGTTGTACGCATGGTCCGCGTTGACCCCGTCGAACCCGCGGTAACGCCCTTTCAGGGCCGGATGAGTCCATTCGACCCCGGTGTCGGCGATTCCGACGACGACGCCCTGACCGGTGAATCCCTGGCTCCAGAGCAATGGAGCACGGACGAGATCGAGGCTCGCCTCGACGGCGGACGCCTCGAGGAGGCGCGGGTCGGGATGCTGCGCCTCCGGCCGCGAGAACCGGGCAGGACGGTTGGCAGCGACGAGGACGACGTCGGCGCGCCGCGAGAGCTGCTCGGCGAGTGCGCGATCCGACTCCACCTCGATCATGTTGACGAGAAAGAAGGGGCGGAAACGAACGCCCGCGCGCGCGAGAAGGGAGCGAAGGTCCCCCTGCGCGGTCTCGGCCGTCGAGCGAAGGGCCTCGAACACGAAACGCCGCCGCTCCGGGGCGCTCGCGATCGCGTCGGCGCCGGACAGGTCGGCCTGGGCGCGCAGCACGAGAAGGAAGGACGCAGTCTCGCCCGCCGCTCGACCGGCGAAGATGCCGTCCAGGGTGTCCGCGGAGGCTGGCGGCGGCAGGACGGTCAGGCCGAGGGCGAGGGCGAGCGCAAGAATCTTGGGACGGGTCACGGAGTCTCCCCAAACACGCTCGACCCTCCGGCTATGCCCTCGTGAAAACGGGTGGTGCGAGAGGAGGGACTCGAACCCTCAAGGGTTGCCCCACGGGATCCTAAGTCCCGCGCGTCTGCCAGTTCCGCCACTCTCGCAGGCTGTCCATAGTAGGGGCGCCCGACGGGCCAATCAAACGGGACCCGACTTCGATCTTCCCCGTCGCGCTCCGCGTGCCCTTATACGACTAAAGTCGTAACCCCCTCTGACAAAAAGCGTCGGTCAACTTCGCTGGCTCGTCTCAAATAACTCATTCCATTGACGTTGTGGCCTCCCTTCGGATGGCTCGGCCGTTGCCCTTCTTCCCGGCGAGACCTCACCCGAAAACGCGGAGAAGGGCGGCCGAATGACCGGATCCAACGAGGTGTGCGCCGGAGCGCGCCGGACTTCCGCGCTGCCACTCGTGGCGGCGGCGATCACGCTCCTCTTCCTCGGGACGCCGGGCTTCGCCACGACCCTTCTTCCCCTCTCCGACAGGCAACTCCACGCCCGCTCGACGGTGATCGTCGAGGGAGTCGTCCTCCGGGTCGACCCCTTCGAGAGCTCGCGCGGGCTTCCCGAGACGCAGACGACGATTCGCGTGAGCGAGCTCTTCAAGGGGCGCCTCGCCGGCGACCTCGTCGTGCGCGACCGCGGCGGCGTTCTCCCCGACGGGCGGTGGCTCCGGATCTCCGGGCGGCCGGATTACGTGGTCGGGCGGCGCGTTCTCGTCTTCGCGATTCCTCATCCCGACGGGCAGTACCAGACCGCGGAGTTCACGCTCGGCAAGTTCGAGGTCTGGAAGGACGGGTCGGGGCGCCGGTTTTTCGCGCGCGACCTCGTGACGCGGGCGAGGGACGGAGTCCACTTCCTCACGTTGGCCCTGACCCCCGCCGAAGACACGCTTCGCGACTATGACTCCTTCCGCCGCATGCTCGTCTCCCCGCGGGACGCCGCGGCCGCCGCGCCCGGCCGGCCGAAGGGCGCGATCGCGCCCGAGACCGACTCGTCCGTGCTCGGCATCCGGCCGATGTGGGCGGACTGGGGCGCTTCCACCCGGTACCGGTGGTCGAACGGCGCCTCGGCATCCTGGGTCCTCTCGGCGGCCGCGAACCTCATCCCGGGGGGCGGATACGCCGAGGCGCGGTCCGCCATCGACGCGTGGTCCAGCCACCCGACCTCTTCCATCGGCTACTCCGACGGAGGCACCGGCTCGTCGGGCGCGAACTTCATCGATCTCGCGTCGGTGAGCGTGTGCGGCACGACGGGCGCGTTCTGCGGGAGCGGAGTCGTCGGCTGCGGCGGTCCGGGCGGCGCGGGCGGCTCCCACGCGTGGCGCGGCGACACCTACGCGTCGATCACATGGGCGCACGTCGAGATCCGTCAGGTCACGGGAGCGACGTGCATCTCGTCGGGCGTGTTCGCCGCGGCGGTGACGCACGAGCTCGGCCACACGCTCGGGTTCGGACACTCCAACCAGGGCTCCTCGCCGAACGACGTGTGCCTCGGAGACGAAGGCGACGCGCAGATGCGGTCGAGCGTCCAGTCCCGCGGGTCGTCGCTCGGCACGGACGACTCCGACGCGGCGCGCTGGGTCTACGGCGACGGCCTGACCTCCTGCGGCACGCCGAGCGAACCGCCGACGCCCACTCCGACGAGGACGCCGACAGCGGTTCCACCCACGGCGACGCGCACGCCGACGAGGACGCCGACGCCGACCCCCGTTCCTCCGACCGCGGTTCCACCGACCGCGACGCGGACTCCGACGAGGACTCCGACCGTGAACCCACCGACGGCGACGCCGACGCCCGCGCCGGTCTCGCCCACCGCGACGCCGACGCTTGAGCCCGCGCCGCCCACGCCGACGCCGACGCCCGAGCCCGTGCCGCCCACCGCGACGCCGACGCCCGAGCCCGTGCCGCCCACGGCGACGCCGACGCTTGAGCCCGCGCCGCCCACGCCGACGGCGACGCCCACCCCCGCGCCGGTGGCGCCCACCGCGACACCGACTCTCGAGCCTGTGCCGCCGACGGCGACGCCGACACCCATCGTGAACCCGCCGGCGGCGACCCCCACCCCCGCGCCGGTGGCGCCCACGGCGACGCCGACTCTCGAGCTCGTGCCGCCCACCGCGACGCCGACCTCGATCGTGATCCCGCCCACGGCGACTCCGACACCGGTTGGACCGATCCCGACGCCGACGCCGCAACCGCCGGCGACGGCGACGCCGAGTCCGTCGGCGACTCCGACTCCGATCCCGACGGTCGTCGCGCCCGCGGACGAAACCGTTCGCGCGGACTTCACGTGGTCACCGCTTCACCCGCGACCCGGCGAGCCGGTGTTCTTCCGCGACCTCACGACGGGCGGGCCGACGGCCTGGTCGTGGAAGTTCGGAAACCCGCAGAGCGGCGGCGCGAACTCCTCGACCCTGCAGAGTCCCGCCCACGTCTTCTCGCAGGCGAGCGCGTTCACCGTGACACTGACCGCGCGGAACGGAGGCGACAAGAGCACGCGGCGCCAGAAGGTCGTCGTCCTCGCGGCCGCGGGCGGCTCCGCGACGAGCGGCGTGCGCACGGTTCCCGTCGCCGGCCACGTCCGCGGCCAGGGCGGACGGACGTTCCTGACCGACCTTCAGATCGAGAACCCGGGCGACTCGCCGGCGACCGCAAGGCTCTCTTTCCAGCCGCAGGCCGGCGGCTCCCCCGCTCCGATCACGCTCGAGCTCGCCCCACGCGAGACCCGCAACGTCTCCGACCCGGTGCTCGGGCTTTTCGGCCTGACGAACTCGATGGGGGCGCTTCGTCTCGACTGGAGCGCCGGGCCGGTGCCGGGGCTCCGCATGACCTCGCGTACGTACACCCTCGAAGGCGAGGGCTCGCTCGGCCAGGCGGCCGCCGGTTTCGCGGCGTCCGAAGACCCGCTCGCATCCCGCTTCCTCACGGGTCTCGTGCGCGACGAGCTCTTCCGCTCGAACGTCGGAGCCGTGAACGACTCGACCGAGTTCGCGACCTTCCAGATCCTCCTCCGCGCGTCGGACGGATCCGTTCTCGGGGAGAGCCCGGTCATCGGTCTCGAGTCGGGGCGCCAGACGCAGCTCGCCCTCGGCGACCTCTTCCCCGGTGGGAGCGGCGTCGGCTTGACCGCCGAGATTCGGCCGCTCGCCGGCTCCGCGGCGCCGTTCGCGTACGCCGCCGTCGTCGACAACTTCTCGGGAGATCCGACCTTCTATCCCGCGGCAGCGCCCGCCGCCTCGGTGTACCTGCCGGGGATCGCGCGCGTCACAGGATACGGATCGGCGTTCTTTTCGACCGATCTTTCGATCGCGAACGTCGGGGACCAGGCGGCGACCGTGGAGGTGACGTTCCTCGAGCACGACCGCGACAACAACCGCGCCCCCTCCCGGTTCCTGACGCTCGCGCCCCGCGAGACGCGTCGGATTTCCGACGCGCTCGGCGCCCTGTTCGGCGTCAGCGAGAGCTACGGCGCGCTCGCGGTCGAGGGTGGAGACTCCGATCGGATCGTGGTCACGGAGCGCATCTCGACACAGGCCGGTTCCGGAGTCGGAACCGTGGGCCAGCAGGTCGACGCGCTTTCCGATGACGCCTTCTTCCCGAGCGGGTCGATCCTCGGCCTCCGTCAGGACGCCGGCTTCCGCTCGAACGTCGGTCTGTTCAACCCCGAGCCGTTCGAGGCCTCCGTCACGCTCACCCTGCGCCGATCGGATGGAGCCGTGATCGGTCGAACGATCGTTTCCGTTCCGCCGCTCGGTTACGTGCAGCGGAACCTGGCGGTCCTCTTTCCCGAGTCGCCGATGCCGGAGGGTGAAGTCCTGACGCTCTCGATCGACTCGCCCCGCCTGGACGTCTTCGCGTTCGCCGCGGTGATCGACAACGTCTCGCAGGACCCGACCTTCTCGCCGGGGCTGAGGTAGCGCCCCGCTCATTCCGAGGCGCGTATCGCCTCAGCGGGTCATTCCGGGGGGCGTCCCGCCCCAGCGCGACGAGGAATCCCCTGGTTTCAAGCCCGGGATCCCTCGGGCCTCACGGCCCTCGGGATGACACGGCGCGTGCGGCGCCGTGTCATTTGGCCGGCAACCCCGTTCCCCAGTAGTTCGCCTCGAAGAAGGGCATGTAGTCCTTCTTCGAAAGGAACTGGAGAAGTCCGGCGACGTGCCGGGTGGAGCCGAACTTCCATCGGAACGTCTTCTGATACGACTTCAGGAACGTAAGAAACGTCTGGTCGCCGAGCTCCTTGTGGAGCGTCGAGAGAAGGTACGCGCCCTTGTCGTAGATCAACGCCGTTCGGAGCGAGAACCGCGTGAAGGGGTCGGCGTGGTAGACGCGGTTGCCGAGCGGGATCGGCGCGGCGGTCGTGGCGTCGGCCGCGCGGGAGCGCCATCGGGTGACGAGGCCGTCGTACGTCGCCTTTCCCTTGAGGGCCTTCAGGAAGAGGGCGGCGCAGTACTCGGCGAACGACTCCGTCAGCCACTGCTCCTCTTCGTTCGGCATCTTTACGACGTGAGCCCAGTACTCGTGGGCGATCTCGTGGGCGAACCTTTCGTTCGCGCCCTGTGAAAAGAGCTGGTTCAGGCTGATCTCGCCGAAGCCGCTCGAGCCGCCGAGGGGATTGAACGCCTCCTTCGTGATGAACATGACCCCCGGAGGCGCCTGGCCGAATCCGAAGGAGTTGATCTCGAGGATGTTGAACTCCGGGAAGGGGAACGGACCGAGAAACTTCTCGTAGAACTCGATGATGCCGAAAGCGAGATCGGAGAGCTGCTTGAACGCCCGCTTGTTCTTCATCCCGTACGACGCCACCCGGATCGTCACGCCGTTCCGCGTCTCTTCCGCGAACTCGTATTTGCCCGCGAGCACGACCGCAAACTGAACCGGCTTGTCGAGGCGGGTCTCGAGGACGTTGTCGTCCCCCTCGCTCCGGCGGCTCACCGTCGTGCCCGGAGCGAACGGGACGAAAGGCTTCTTGACGCGCGTCGTGGTCTTCAGCGTGTAGAACTGCCCGCCGAATTCCGGCTGGGGAAACCATGGCTCGACTCCGAGGAGCCAGTAGCTGTCCCCGGACGGACGGACGAGGAAGTCGCCGCCGATCTCGAACCGAAGCTTCGCGGGCTTGTCCGCGGGGACCGCCCGGTCGAACCCGACGACGAGCTCGTCGTTCTGGTGGTGCCACGCGAGCGGCCTTCCCACCTCGTCCTTCACGCTCTCGACCCGGAAGGTCCGCACGTCCCATCCGGCGGCTCCGACCGGATTCGCCACCGTGCTGTACAGGTCGAACCGGAAGACGGACTGGTCCGACCCCTGGGGAACGATCGTCTCGGTCACGGTCAGATGGGCGTCCCGCCCGGAGGAGGCGACGACCGAGAGTTCGACGTCGGTGAGCAGGAAGCGCGGCGTGACCGGATCGCGGCGGTCGCGCGCGATCGGCTGGTCCGAAACGACGATCCGGAAGAGCCCCTTCGGCTCGGGACCGCCCCGCTCCGGCTTGCGAAGGAGAGAGAGCGACTCCGACTTCTCCTCGATCGAGTCGAGCCGGTAGAGGAAGTCCTCCTTCCCCCCGAAGATCGTGGCGACGACGAGGGGCGAGGCCGGTGCGTCGCGGCGCGCCACAGCGAAGTCGTGGGAGAGCGGCGCGCCCCTCGCCCGCGTCGAGAGCGCGCGATGCGCGCGGAAGGAATCCGCGAGGGAACCCCCCGCGGCCCCGTCGAGAGCCGGCACGGGATGCCTGGACGTGAGCCACAGAACTTCGTCGAAGGAGTCTCCGACGCCGAGAGCCGCCCCCTCGCGGACCGGCGTGAGGGACGAGCTCTTTCGCAGGTTGTAGGCCATCACGGGCCACTCGATCGGATCGACGGAGAGGTATTCGAAAGAGCCCCGGCCCCGGAAGTAGAGGCCGACGACGTCGTTCCCCGCGCGCACGGCCGTCGCCGCGCCGGAAGCGAGCACGAGCGACGCGTGGCCCGCGGAGAGGCGCAGGTTGGACACCGCGGTGGAATCGGAGCCCACCGCGAGCTCGTCGTACCGGGCGACGAGCTCGGCAAGGGAGGGGCTCGTCTCCCCCGGCGCCGCGACGGCAGGCGAGAGGAGACTGCTCAGGAAAAGCGCACGGAGCGTGCCGATTCGAGCCATCCTCGAATTCTAACGGCGGGGCGCGGACGGGGAAGGCCTCTGCCCGCGGGGCGTAGAATCCTTCGACTCCATGGCCCTGACACCGGGCTCCAAACTCGGCTCCTACTCGATTCTCGACCGAATCGGCTCGGGCGGAATGGGCGAGGTCCATCGCGCCCACGACGACCGCCTCGGTCGCGAGGTCGCGGTCAAGGCGCTGCCGGAGGAATTCTCCCGCGACCCGGATCGCGTCCTCCGGTTCGAGCGGGAGGCGCGCATGCTCGCGGCGCTCAACCATCCGGCGGTCGCGGCGATCTACGGGCTCGAGGAGGCCGACGGCCAGAAGTTCATCGTGATGGAGCTCGTCCGCGGCGAGACCCTCTCGGAAAAACTGTCGAAGGGGCCTCTGCCCCTCGGCGAGGCGCTCGGGATCGCGGGACAGATCGCCGAGGGACTCGAGGCCGCGCACGAACACGGCATCATCCACCGGGACCTGAAGCCGGCGAACATAAAGGTCACGCCGGAGGGTCGGGTGAAGGTCCTCGATCTCGGCCTCGCGAAAGCCTTCGACACGAAGGAGAGCGGTCCCGAATCCGACCCTTCTCTCTCGCCGACCGTCGTAATGGAAGGGACCCAGCCGGGCGTCATCCTGGGCACCGCCGAGTTCATGAGCCCCGAGCAGGCCCGCGGAAAGGCGATCGACAAGCGGACGGACATCTGGGCGTTCGGCTGCATCCTCTATGAGCTCTTGACCGGCCGGCGCGCCTTCACGGGCGAGACGGTGACGGACGTCCTCGTCGCGATCGTGACGACGGAGCCGCGCTGGGACCTCGTTCCCGCCGCGACTCCGGACCGCGTTCGCGAGCTGCTCGGGCGCTGCCTGCAGAAGGACCCGGCCCGCCGGTTGCGTGACGTCGGGGACGCGCGCATGGAAATCGAAGAAGCGCGCGCCGACGTCGCGCCGCCCCGCGCGCGGAGCGGGCCCGGCGCGGTGCCCTCCCTTCCCGCCGAGCCCCCCATGGAGCCCTCGCGATCGACGGCCGGGTCACGGCGGGCCCTCGCCGCGGGAATCCTGCTCCTCGTGCTCGCCGCCGTCGGGACGTGGTTCACCCTGCGACCACGGCCGGCGGGACCGGTTCCCGGGCGGAAATACCTGGCGGTCCTGCCCTTCAAGGACCTGAGCGCGACGCCGGGCGGACGACTCATCGGGGACGGTTTCGTCGAGACGGTCAGCGCCCGCCTCTCCGGCGTATCCGGGATCCAGGTCGTGACTCCGACCGCCTCGATCACGGCGTCGGACAAGTCGAGCGAGATCCATCGCATCGCAAGGGACCTCGGCGCGAACCTCCTTCTCCGGGGAACCTACCAGCGGCAGGGGGAGCGCGTGCGAATCACGTACTCCGTGTTCAACACGGCGGACGGGATGCAGATCGCCGCGGAAACGCTCGACGGTTCGGCGTCGGACCTCTTCGACATCCAGGACCGGCTCGCGGAGCACGTCGCCGCGTCGCTTCGGCTGCCCGCGACGCCTCGCCGCCCGGCGCGGCCGACGGGTCTCGAGACCGGCGGCCAGCAGGAGCGCTACCTGAGCGCGGTCGGGCACCTCCAGCGTTACGACCGGCCCGAGCGGATCGCGGAAGGCATCCGGCTCCTCGAGGCCCTCGCGGCCGAGCGTCCTTCGGCCGCGCTCGTCCACGCGTCACTCGGGCGCGCGTACCTCCACCAGTTCAACCTGACGCGGGATCGCAAGTGGGTCGCCCTCGCGGCTTCGGCGTGCGACCGCGCCCGGAGCCTCAATCCGGACTCGCCCGACGTCAACGTCACGCAGGGAGAGCTGGACCTGCGGACGGGCAGGCCGCTCGAAGCGATGTCGGCCTTCGAGCGCGCTCTCGCCGCTCAGCCGAACAACTTCGAAGCGACCACCGGCCTCGCCCGCGCGCAGAACGCCGGCGGCGATCCGGGCCGCGCCGAGGAAACCTACAAGCGCGCCATTGCCCTCCAGCCCGCCTATTTCGGCGGGTACAGCACGCTCGCGGGCTTCTACTTCACGCACGGCCGCTTTGCAGAGGCGGCGGCCATGTTCGACCGGGTCACCCGGCTGACGCCCGACAACGCGCGGGCGTTCGCGAACCTGGGGGCTTCCTACTTCGCGCTCGGGCATTTCGACCGGGCGCTCGAGGTGTTCCAGAAATCCGTCGGCCTCCAGCCGACGGACCTCGCGTACTCCAACATCGGAACCGCGCAGTACTACCTCGGTCGCTTCCCGGAATCCGCCGCGGCGTTCGAGAAGGCGGTCGCCCTGTCGCCGTCCCACTACATGGGCTGGACGAACCTGGGGGACGCGCTGCGCATGATCCCGGGTCGCGAGGCGAAAGCCTCGCAGGCTTACGAGAAAGGCATCGCGCTCGCGCGGGCGGAGCTGGCGACCAACCCGGACGACCACCAGGTCCACTCCCAGCTCGCGCTCGGCCTCGCCAAGACGGGCCGGGCGTCGGAGGCGCGCAAGCACCTCGGCAAGGCGCTCGCGTCGGGCGAAAACAGCCCCGAGATCCTCTTCAACGCCGCCGTCGTGGCGAACCGCGCCGGCCGGCCGGACGAGGCGGTGGGCTTTCTCGCCGGGGCGCTGCGCGCCGGACTGAACGCCGCGGTCATCCGAAACGAGCCGGAGCTCGCGAATCTGAGGAAACGCGCCGACTTCGAGAAGGTCGTGCGATAAAGGCGGACGCTTCGAGAGAGGAGGGGACATGTTTTCGAGACACCGGTGGCACCCCATCACGGTCGGATTCTTGATCGCAGTCACGACGCTCGGGTCCTGGGGCTGCCGCAGCGTTCCCTGCTGCGAGGACGCGGCGGCGGTCGTCCTCGTGTCGGCGATGGACGCCGTGTCGAACGACCTGATCGTGATCTCCAAGAAGCGGCGCCAGGAGATCCTGTGGAGGCTGCCGGCCGACTCGACCATCCAGTCCGTCGCGATCTCGCTGGCCGGGAAGCCGGCGCCCTTCGAGGCCTGCGCGACGGCAGAGGGGACGTGCCGGATTCCGTGCGAGCGCCGCGTCTGCTCGTCGGGGCCGATCAACCCCAGCCTCGAGCCGCCGGCCGGCGGGATCACATACGCGTACCTCTTCCAGCGTCCGGAGGGGGCCTCGGCGGACCCGACGATCCGCATCGACCCGTAAACTCGGGCCGTGACCGGCCTTCTCGTCCTTTGGCTCGCGGCGGCGCAGACTGCTTCGCCGCCGCAGAATCCGCCCGCCGCGACGGCGAGCGAAGACGTCGTCGTGACGGCGGAGCGCGCGCCCGAACCCCGGGAGAGCGTTCCGGCCGCGGTCTCCGTGCTGACGCGCGGAGAGATCGGGCGCCTGCCCGCGGAAAACCTGGGAGAGCTCTTGAAGTACCTCCCCGGGTTCCACGCCCACTTCGCCTCCGCCTTCGGCGGGGCGCCGATCGTTTCCTCGCGCGGGTTCTTCGGCGGCGGCGAAGCCGAGTACGTCCAGCTCCTCGTCGACGGAGTGCCCGTCGCGGACGTCGAGTCGGGGCTCGCCGACTGGCGGCGGATCCGCGCGGCCGACGTCGTGCGGGTCGAAGCGCTCCGGGGACCGGCGTCCGCCCTCTACGGCGATACGGCGCTCGGAGGACTGATCCACGTTTTCACGCGCCGGGGGTCGGCCGGGTCGAGCGGCGGGTCGCTCTCCGTCTCCGGGGGGAGCTTCGGCTCCGCGGGCGCCGACGTCGCGGCGCGCGTGCCCGCGGGTCGCATGGTTCTCGGAGCGGCCGCGACCGTGTCGGGCGGCGCGGGGTTCCGCGACCACTCGGCGTTCGAGGAGCGAGGCGGCGACGCGTCGGTCGAATTTCCCGGCTCGGGAGGAAGGTGGACCGTGTCGGTTTCCGGCTCGGACCGCGAGCGGGAAGACGCGGGCTCCCTCTCCGCGGACGAGCTCGCAGTCGACCGCGACGGATCGAATCCCCTCTTCCGGTTCGACCGGGAGGAAGCGCGCCGCGGGCGGGCGGCCGTGACGTACCGTCGCGAGGGATCCCTTCCGCTACGAGCGCTCCTTCACGCCTCTGCGAGGGACGCCGACACGACGCGGACGCTCCTCGTCGCCGCGGGAGTGGGCGACCGGATCTTTCGCTCGCTCGATACGAACGGACTCGGGGGCACGCTCGAGGCGGACAAGACCTTCCGACTCTCCGGCCGCGAGGCGCGCGTCGCGGCCGGTCTCGACTTTGCGCGCGAGCGGCTCGACACGACCTACCACGCCGTTGACGACTTCGGCGAGCGGGGGGAGAGGCTCGCGCGTGCGTCGGGGCGGAGGGTTCGGGCGGGCCTCTTCGCGTCGGGTTCGTGGGAGCCGCATCCGAGGCTGCGCGTGACGGCGGGAGCGCGATGGGACTCGATTCGGGATGACTTCGGGCGCGAGGGGGGCGGCGCCCGCTCTCTCGAAGCCTGGTCGCCCCGAGCCGGGGCGAGCGTGCGCCTCGGCCGGCCGGACGCGGCGCCGCTGTCTCTCTTCCTGCAGGCGTCCCGCGCTTTCAAGGCGCCGACTCTCGACCAGCTCTTCGACCCTCGGCCGTTCTCCGACTTCGCCGGCGGGACTTTCCGGATCTCCAACCCCACGCTCCTTCCGCAACGGGCGAGCACCCTCGAGGCGGGAGCCTCGCGCCGCGACGGCCGATCCTCGTTCGAGCTCATCCTCTACACGACCGACGTGGACGACGAGATCGACTTCGACGTCGCGACCTTCCGCTACTCGAACATCGGGCGCACGCGTCACCGCGGCATCGAGGCGGCGGCGAGGCTCTTCGAGGACGCGAACGTCTCTCCCTTCTTCTCCTACTCCTGGAACCGGACGGAGCCGCGCGACGGAGAGAACCGCGGACGGCAGCTGAAGAACGTGCCGGAGCACCTCTTTCGCCCGGGCATCTCCGTCGCGCTGCCAGCGGGGATCCGGATCGAGGTTCTGTCGACGACCCTTGCCGGCCGCTTCCTCGACGACGAGAACGCGATCCCGCTCGACGACGCCACGGTGTTCGACCTGCGTCTGGAGAAGCGCTTCCGGCGCCTGCGGACGTACGTCGATCTGCTGAACGTCGGCGACCGCGAGTGGGAAGAGCTCGGCCTGGCGCTCTCCGACTTCTCGGGCGGCGTCGTTCCCTACTACTACCCCGCCGCCGGGTTCGCGGCGCGGGTCGGAATCGACTGGACCTTCTGACGCGACCTGACGGTCACTCCGCGACGCGCTCCGGCCACCACACCCGCACGTCGAGCGCTTCCGAGTAGTGAAGGAGCGGCTTGCCGACCAGGGGAATCCTGACCGGGTCGGCCATGGTGTTGCGATGGATCTCCGCGCGAGCGCGGCGAAGGGTCCACGGCTCGTGCTCGATCTCGGCGCGGAGAAGTGCGTCCCGGTCGGAGGCGTAGAGACGATAACGGGCGGTCAACCACTCCTCGAGTGAGCCGGGATTCGCATGGAAAGGCTCCCCGACCGGCGCATAGTCGGCAAGGAGCTCCGCTCGAGGTTCGCCATTCCGCTCGCTCCGATAGGAAACGGTTTCTCCCTTGCCGCGGCACGCCATGGTCGCGTGGAAGTAAGGCAGGTGGTAGAGCTGCCGCGCGAAGAAGACGGCGATCGCGCTCGCCGCGTCGAGGCTGAAGAACCAGACTCCCGGCTTTCCGCCCGCCGTGACGTACGTGCGAACGTTCAGCTCCGGGAAGCGGGACGCTCCCGGCAGCGGCGGCAGGCCGCGGAGCCGGAGACGAGTGATCTCGAAGGGAGTCACAGCGACCCACGCTTCGCCGTCGTAGAGGTCGAGCGAGAGACCGGACGGCAGCTGCGGCCGGAGCACCGATGCCTCGACGCGCCAGTGCGCGAAGAGCAGGCGCTCCCAGCGTTGGAACATCGCTACCGGCATCGAGGCAGCCTACCGGGGAGGTTCCAGCCGCGAGATCCGCCAGAGGCCCTTCTCCCGGAGGAGCTCGAATCGGAGCCGCCACTCGCCGGTCCGGCTCCGACACCTCGCCGTCGCCGTCGCGCGGTCGCCCGCGATCCGTTCGAGCTCGCCCCGGACCTCGTGAACCGTTCCCGGCCCGTCCGAGATCGGTTCTCCGTATCGCCGGAGGTCCTCATCGGTCACGGTCCTTGCGAGCTCTTCCGACAGGTAGGGGATGGCCTGATCTTCGCGACCCATCGCGATCGCGCGCGTGAAGCTTTCGACGACCGCATCGGGCGGCGGGACGAGCGTCCGGCGGTCCCCCAGGAAATGGATGTCCGCCGCGGCGAGCCCCATGGCCGCCACCACGGCGGCGAGCACGGGACCGACCGGTCTCATTTCTTTCCCCCGCGCAGCTTCGCCGCGTCGCGGCGCGGAACCGGCTCCGCCCACGGCTCGAGGATCACCGAGAGATGGTGGTCGTGCTCGACGGTGCCGAGCTTGACCCTGTCCCATTCACCGGGACCGATCCCGTCGAGACGCAGGAGATGCTCGAGGTCGGCGCGGGAGAGCTGTTCGCTGCGCATCGCCTTCCGATCCGGTTTTCCCTCCCTCATCACGACGGCGGGCAGGCCGTTGACGAGGTCGTGAACGCGGCCGCTCCGCGAGCCCGCGAGCTCGACCACGGCGGCCGGGAGGAAGAGCCCGCCGGCGGCCGCGATGAACTGGCTCGCGGGGACCTCGGCCCAGAAGAAGTCATCGAACAGGTCGCCGACGACGATCGCGATGGCGAAGTCGAACGGTGTCGCCTGCGCGACGACCCTTTTCCCCGACAAGCGAACGAGAAGGAGGGCGAGGAGGTAGGTAAAGAGAGCTCGGACGGCGATGCGCCAGAGGTCCACCGCTCTACCCCGAAAGGCCGAGCGCCTGCGGCGTATCGGTTCTCTTGGCCGCGGGGACTTCGTCCCCCTCGTCTTTTTTCCCCGCGCGCTTTCCCGAGACGTCCCCCTTCCGGACGGTTTCGGCCCAGTCCTCCTTGAGCACCGAGAGCTCGCCGTCGACTTCCATCAGGGCGAGCTTCACCTCGCGCATGTCGCTCACGCCGTGAAGACGCAGGCCCGCGAGCACCTCCCGTTCGTGCATGAGCTCGTGCCGAAGCCCCTTCGGAAGGAGCTTGCCGTCCCTCATGATCGGCGTGGGTTTTCCCTCGAGGATGCGGTTCATGCGGGGGCTCGCGTACGAGAGCCACGCCGTCGCGTACTTCGCCCCCGCGACGACGAGGATCGCGACGGCGCCCTGAGCGAAGTTCACGTCGCCGTAGATCATCTCGTCGACCACCTCGCCCAGCATGAGGGCGACGAGCAGGTCGAACGCGGTGAAGTTCCCGACGGTCCGCTTGCCGAGAACGCGAATGACGGCGAGAACCAGGAAATAGACCGCGAGGCCGCGCACGGCCGTCATCAGGAGCTCCTGCGGGTCCATCGGCCCTCCTCTCTAGCGACGCCGGCGCGCGGGCGCGGGCCGATTCCTCCACTCTTCGCTCCGCGCGGAGCCGGCGGAGGTCGGAGCCTTTCCCCAGAACCCGTCGAGGCGTGCGATCGCCCACTCGCCTTCCTCGCGCTTCAGCGCGAACCGCAGGCGGCGTTCGCGCTGCTCCGCTTCGAGGACGGCGGTCGCCTCCGCCTCGTCCCCGGAGACCCAGTCGGTCTCGCCGCGCACGGAGTGGATTTTGCCGAGACCCGCCCGGGTCTCGCGTTCCCAACCGGAGAGCGCCTCCGGAGTCGCTCGGCTCTCGAGCTCGCTCGCCAGGAGCGGCGTGGCCTTCGCGTAACGCTCGCGCGACACATGGCCCACGAACTTCTCCACGACCGCGCCCGGCGTGTCCGAGCCGGAATCCCGCCGCAGAGCTCCGACGAGAAGAGCGAGCCCGAACGCAGCCAACGGAACGACGGCGAGACGAAAAACCGCTTTCACGACCGCCGGGGCGAGCAAGGGATGTGCCGGCGGATCACGCCGCCTTTCGTTTCAGCAGCTTCAGGAGCGCCTTCTCCGACCGCCGCAGCCGACGTCCGCTCGCGACGAGCTCGGCGACGGACCCGACCGATCGATCGATCGTTTTCCCCCGGTCGAAGTCGTCGATGACCGACGGAGAGATGTAGGAGCTCCGGCACACGGCGGGCGTGTTCCCCAGGGTTTCCGCCGTCTCCTTCACCGCGGCGACGACTTTCCGCCGTCTGGCGCTCCTGCTTTCCGCGGGATCCGCGCCGGCCCGCGCGAGCGCGGAAGCGCAGACGAGCGTCCCCGCCCACGTCCGGAAATCTTTCGCGCTGAACCCCTCTCCCATGACCTGCTTGATGTACTCGTTGATCATGCGGCGCTTGACGTCGGCGACGTTTCCCTCCGCGTCGACGGATTTGAAAACCTCCGCGCCGGGGAGCTCCCGGAGCTTGCGCAGGACGCGCGCGACGACCCGGTCGCGCAGGATGGCGACCTGCCGCTTCGCGCCCTTGCCCCGGAAATCGAACGTGACGACGTCTCCCTTGATCGTCACGTGACGGTTCCGGAGCGTCGCGATCCCGTAGCTGCCGTTCTCCGAGGCGTAGACCTCGCTGCCCGGCCGGAGAAAGCAGGTCGAAAGGATCCGCAGGATGCACGCCATCACCTTCTCGCGCCCGAGTCCGGGCCGCGCGAGGTCGCGCGCGATCGCCGCCCGCATGCGTGGAAGCGCCTCGGCGAAGCGGAGAAGCCGCCGCGACTTCTCCTCCTCGCGCCGTCGGACGTGCGCGGGGCTGTACCGGTACTGCCAGCGCCCGGCGGCATCCCGACCCACCGCCTGGATCGCGGAACGCGCGGAAGGAGCGATCGCCACGTCGGTCCAGGCGGGCGGGAGGACGAGCGAGTAGATCCGCGCGAGGTCCGCGGCGGAGGGTTTGCGGCCGCCGGCGGTCACGTAGCGAAATCTCTTCCGCCGACCGATGCGCCGGATTCCCGTCTTCTGGAGTCTCTCGATTCGCGTCATCGCGGTCGCGCAGATCAAGAAGGGTGCCAGGCGGCGGCAAAAAAAGAAGGGCTCCGGCGGAAGGTGGTCCGCCGGAGCCCGGGGCCGGCGCGATCGCGCCGTTTCGAATCTCGCCTGACTACTTCTTCTTCTGCGGGCCTCCGCCGGAAGGGGAACCACCACGGTTGCCTTCGTTGTCGTCGTTCCCGCGGTTTCCACCCTGGCCACCCTGACCACCCTGGAAACCCTGGCCACCCTGGCCCCCCTGTCCCTGACGGCCCTGACCGCCCTGCTCGTTCTCCTGATCCCGGCCGGAACCCTGCCGGCTCTCGTTGTCCTCGCGCTCGCCGCCGCGGTTGTTCTTGCTGTCGGGCACTGAAACCTCCTTGGAAAAATGTTCCTGCGGGACCCCATTGTCCCGGGGCGGGCGGGTTTGCAACTTCCATTCCTCCACGCGACCGGCGCCCCCAGGTGAGTCCGCGGAACCTCGAGTTGCGCGCCTTCATTGGTCTCGGCCACGTGGCTCGTCTTTTGCTGCGCGACTTCTTCGCCCTCATCCGGACCCCCCACCCCGTCAGGGCGACTGAAAACAGGTGATCGAAAAGGAGGGCGCTCCATTGGCTCAAGCAAAAGGCGGAGGGCGGGGATTTGCCGGGATGGACGAAGAGCGCCGGCGAGAAGTGGCGCGAATGGGCGGGCGGGCAGCTCATCAGAAGGGCACGGCGCACGAGTTCTCTTCCGAAGAAGCTCGCGAAGCGGGACGAAAAGGGGGTCGCGCGGTGAGCCAGAACCGCGACCATATGTCCGCGATCGGGCGCGAAGGCGGCGAGTCGCGGGCGGCGAGCTTTGCGCGGGCGGAAGAGCGTCGAACCGGCGAGGAGACGCAGAGCGAGCAGTAGGACGACGCGAGGGAGAGTCCCGCCCCGGTGCGTGCCGGGGCGGGACGAAACGTCAGCGTTTCTTCGTTCGCCGGTCGCCGCGGTCGCCCATTCCGGAGACCGCGGTCGCCTTCGCCCGCTTGCGGCGGTCGGCCGCCAGCGATCTCCCCTTCTCATCCATCTCGGAGAACTCGCCACCCGCGCCGCGTCGCGCATAGAACGTCGCGTTCGGGGCGTTCACCGTGTCTCGCTTCCCGGAACCGCGGTTGGCGGACCGGGTCGTCGCCGACTTCTTCGTCGTGGTCTTCTTCTTCGTCGTGGTCTTCCGGGACCGGGTCGCCGCGCTCCTGGTGGATGCCTTCCGGGAGCTCGATCGACTCGACCTGCTTCTGGTTGCAGCCATGTTTTCCTCCGACCGGCGCGTCAGCAAGATCCATTCCGAGCGCGTCCGTGGCAGGTTACTTGCTGACTCTTCCCGCATGCAGACCGAAATGAAGTGCGACCACCGGGGCTGCCGCTGCGAAGACGCTCCCGTCGAACGAGGCAACGAGAGGTTCTGCAGCGAGCGGTGCGCGGAGATGGAAATGTCCGCGACTCCGGACCCGCTCTGCCAGTGCGGACACGCGGACTGCGCCGCGTAGCGGCGACGAAACGGCGAACGAGAAGCGCGGCCGCCGCGCGTCCCCTCCGGCAACCGGATCGACGCCCCCGCTCGCAGGGCGTCCACGCTTTTCGTCCACGGACCTGGCTCGAGCTCCAGGACCTCCTCTTCGCCGACTCGTGGCAGGACAACCTCCGGCGACACCGCTCCCGCTTCGCATTCCGGGGGATGCCCGACGCGTCGGAGCCCCTCGCAACGCGGCTCTCTCTCCTGAATCCGGAAGCGGAGCGCCACCTCCTCCGTAATTTCCGGAAGTTCGCGCGCTCGAGCTCGGTCCCGGGCGACTCGGTCTGGAACTGGCTGTCGCTCGCGCAGCACCACGGGCTTCCGACGCGCCTCCTCGACTGGACGTTCTCCCCCTACGTCGCCCTCCACTTCGCGACCGACGATCCCTCCCGTTTCGACGAGGACGGAAGCGTCTGGTGCGTGGACTACGTCGCGGTCCACCGCCACCTGCCGCGGAAGCTCCGGAAGATGCTCGACGAGGAGTCCGCGGACGTCTTCACCGCCGAGATGCTCGCCGGGGCCGCCGGGACGCTCGAGGAAATGGACTCCCTCGCGAAGGAACCGTTCCTTCTCTTCATGGATCCGCCGTCGCTGGACGAGAGGATCGTCAATCAGTTCGCCCTCTTCTCGCTGCTCTCGGACGCCTCGATCCGGCTCGAGGACTGGATCGCGCGGCGACCCGACCTCGTCCGGCGGATCGTCCTGCCGGCGGGTCTCAAGTGGGAGGTGCGGGACAAGCTCGACCAGGCGAACATCAACGAGCGCGTGCTCTTTCCGGGCCTGGACGGGCTCAGCGCCTGGCTCGCGCGCTACTACCTGCCGCGAAGCGACTGACCACGGCGGCCGGGGCCTCGTCCCGGTCCGTTCGAGACCAGTCCACAACAGCCATGCCGACGCGGGGCCGTCCGCGTGCCTCCCTCCGGTTCGAGCGTAACGCGGAAATGCGCACAGGTGGGTGACGGAATCGTGCCGACTTCGTGCCAATGCCCAGCTCAAGCCCTATGGC
>DASRPJ010000054.1:0-16709 GCA_035646435.1 Thermoanaerobaculia bacterium
GCTCTGGCAAAGCGGCGGGACCGCTCGACATCTCACGGGCGCCGTCCTCGCCGTCCCCCGCCGCGTTTTCGACGCGGTGGGACGGTTCGACGAACGGTTCTCGTTCGAGTACGAGGAGACGGAGTGGGAGGACCGCGTCCGCGGCGCCGGGCTCGCACTTCGCTTCGTCCCGCAGTCTCGGGTGCGGCACCTCTGGGGCACGAGCGCGTCGGCGAGCCCCGGCGCCGAGACCCGGCGCGCCGCCTCCCGGCGGCTCTACTGGGGGCGCCGGTACGGCCCGGTCGGCCGGGCTCTTCTCGAACGGGCGTCGCGGCGGCGCCCGGCGGTCGGGTTCCCGAAGACCGCGGAGCCCCGTCTCGCCCCGCGCGAGGGGGCGTGGGTCGCCGTGTCGACGAACCCCTCGCTTCTGCCGTTCGCCGGCGCGCCGCTCGACCGCGGCTTCGAGCTTCCTCCCGAGGTCGCCGCGCGCCTCCCGAGTGGACCGATCTACCTTCGGGAGTTTCGCGCCGCGGACGGGAGGCCGATCGCGACTGTGGTCTGGGAGAAGGAGTGACGCCGTTCACCGTGCGGGAGGCCGTCTCCGCCGACGCGCCGGGCATCCGAAGACTGTTTGCCCGCGTGTTCGGTCGGGAGCTCACCGACGAAGAGTGGACCTGGAAGTTCGAGCGCAATCCCGACGGCTGGTTCGGGGTCGTCGCCGTCCTCGAGGACGAGATCGTCGGAAACTATTCGGGCTGCGGTGTCCGCCTCCTCGTGGACGGGAGGCAAGCGCCCTCCTTCGCGGTGGGAGACGTCGCCACGGATCCGAGGGTCCGGGGGCTCGGCGGGCGGCAAGGGGTCTTTCGCTCGATGGCGGAGCTCTTCTACCGGCGGATCGAGGGCCTCGGAATCCCGTTCTGCTTCGGCTTCCCCGGGGGGCGACATCTGTCGCTCAGTCACCGCGTCGTCAAGTCCCGCACGCTGTTCGCGGTCCGGGAGATCCACGCACCCTGCGACTCGTTCCCGCCCCCTCCGGCCGGGCTGGTTACGGGGGATTGGGTGGGCGAGGGCTTCGATCCGCTCTGGAGCGCTGCCTCCCGTTTTCTCTCCTACGCGGCGGTGCGCGACCGCGCCCGGGTGAACTGGCGCTTCCACGCGCGGCCTTCCCGCTACTACCGAATGGTCTGGCTCGAAGGGCCGACCGGGACGACGGGGTGGTCGGTCCTCTCGATCGACGGCGAAAGCGCCCTCGTCGCCGACTTTCTCGGGAGCGACCCGGACGGCGGTGACCTGACGGCGCTCTTCTCGGGAGCGGCTGCCGAGGCGCGGCGTTTCGGGGCGAAGCGCCTCGTGTTCTGGGAGACCCCCGGAGGTCCCGCTCGCGAGGTCCTCGCGCGCCTGCCGGGAGAGCGGCGCGACGCCGGGTTCCCGATCATCGTCCGGACGTTCGACGACGACGCCGCGGACCGGTTCGCCGCGGGCGTCCACCTGACGCCCGCGCTCTACGACATGGTCTGAGCGCGCGCGTTCGAGAGCACGTACACGTCCTGGAGCGACGCGGTCGGGAAGTGCGTCGGTGGCCCGTCTCCCGCCGATCCCCGGGGAAATCGCGCCACCCGCGCGAAGGCCGAAAAGAGCACCGCGGCGAAGTCGGGGAAGCGGAAGGTAGCGAACGCCGAGGTTCCTTCCCTTCCGCCCGGATCTGGGTGACCACAAGCAGTGGCGCACCCGGGAGGGCGGGCGCGAATCGGCAACGCGGTCCGAAGCGGTTAAACTGCCGCGAACGTAAAAAGACGACGATCAGTGAAGGAAGACGAGCTCATACCCTACGAGGCGAGCGACCTGACCGGGGGACGGATCCTCGTGCTCGCCGCGCACCCCGACGACGAAGTTCTCGGGGCGGGAGGCGCCCTCGCGCTCGCGGCCGAACGGGGCAGCCAGGTCCGCGTCTGGATCGCCACGGACGGCACCGCCCAGGAGGGCGTGCCGGAAGGAGGAGCGGCCGGGTACGGAGAGTTGCGCCGGGAAGAGGCCCGCCGGGCAGCCCTGGCGCTCGGAATCCCGCCTCCCGCGTTCGGCGGGATGGCCGACCGGACGCTCGAGGCGAACGGGGACGCTCTCGACTCGGCGATCGCCGGCGAGATCGCCGCTTTCGAGCCGGATCTCGTCCTCTGCCCCTCCCCGGCGGAAATCCATCCCGACCACCGGGCTCTCTCGGAGGCACTCTACCGGACGGTCGCGCAGTCGCGGCCGGGGGATCCCGACCACGACCGGTACCGATTCCTCCGTCTCGCGTTCTACGAGATCTCCCAGCCGTTCCTTCCGAACACTCTCGTCGACGTCGCCGCGGCCGCCCGGCGCAAGGATGCGGCGGTCGAAGCCTACGCGTCCCAGCAGTCGGTCCGCGACTACGCCGGCGCGCTCCAGGGCCTGAACGCGTACCGGCGCCTGACGTTGTCCGGGAGCGGCCCGGTAGAGGCGTTCCGGGTCCTTCCGGCGACCGAGGCCTTCACGCGCTCGCTCGAAGAGTTCCGCCGGGCGATCGGGCCGGCGTTCGTCTCGAACGGAAGCCGCGGCCCCGCTCCGGTGGCGGTGGTCGTTCGGACACTCAACCGTCCCGCGCTTCTCGCCGAGGCGCTCGCGAGTCTCCGCGAGCAGACCGCCCGCCCCGCGCGCGTGGTGATCGTCAACGACGGAGGCGCTTCGGTCCGTTCGATCGCGGACACGTTTCGGGACGCGTTCGACGTCCGCCTCGAAGAGCTTCCCGTCACGCTCGGCCGTTCGGGAGCGGCCAACCGCGGGGTCGAGGCGGCGGAAGAAGAGCTGGTCGCGTTTCTCGACGACGACGACCTCACGTACCCCGACCACTTCGAGCGGCTGTTGAAGGCGGCCCGCTCCGGTCCCGAGCCGGTCGTCTATTCCGACGCGGTCACCGCGGTCTACCGGCGGGAAGGGGAGGCCTGGATTCCCGGCGTGCGAACCCTCCAGTACTCGCTCGACTTCGACGCGGACTACCTGCTCCTCGCGAACTACATCCCGCTGCACACCGTCCTCCTCCCGCGCGCGCTCTACGGCCGGCTCGGCGGATTCGACGCCGCGCTCGACTACTCGGAAGACTGGGATTTCCTGATCCGCGCGTCGTTCGAGACTTCCTTCCGCCACGTCCGCGCGGTGACGTGCGAGTACCGCGTCTTCGCGGCGGACAGCGCCGACGCCGCGCACGCCGCGGCGGGGTCCGAGGCATTTCAGAAGGCTCGTCGCCGCATCTACGAGAAGTACGCGGGTCATCGGACCGAGGAAGGCGTCGCGCGAGTGCTCGATCGGATGCGCGCCCAGATCGCGCTCTGGTACGAGCGCGACGGCGTGTCCCAGGGGGAGCTTCGATACCAGCGCGAAAGTCACCGCCGCCTGTCCGAGGCCCTCGCGCGGGCGGAGGTCGGGCTGGCGCCCTGCCGGGCGCAGATTGCCTCGCTCGAGGCGCGCCTCCGGGAGGAGGAGCTTCGCCTTTCTCAGCTCGAGAAGGAGCGCAACCGCCTGGCGTCCGAGAACGAGCTCGTTCACGACCGGCTCGCGGAAGTGTTCGCGAAGAACGAGGAGTACGGCCTGCAGCTCGCGGGGACGTACGGGGAGATCGATCGCCTGAACTCGATCCTGAACCAGATCTACCGCTCGCGAACCTGGAAGGCCCACCTGTTCTTCGAACGCCTTCGCGGACGGGAGTAGGGGAGACGTGCCGAAGCGACCGCTGGTCGCCGTGCTCGCGCCCGAGCCGATCCGGCCGCGAATGGCGGGGATGGGCATCCGCTCGCTCGAGCTCGCGCGCGCGCTCGGGCGCGAGATGGACACGAGGCTGCTCGTGCCGAACGACCCGGCCGAAGCCGCACAGGTCGCGGGCGACGTGCCCATCGCACACGCTCCGCCGGAGTCCGACCTGGCGCGCGCCGCTCACGGCGCGCGCGCCGCCGTCGTCTCGGGGCACGCCGCGAACTACTGGTTTCACCAGGCCCCCCGGATTCCCGTCGCGGCGGACCTCTACGACCCGTTCTTCATCGAGAACCTCCACTACGCCGAGAGCCTCGGGCCGGAGACCGCGCGGCACGACCACGCGACGCTCGACCTCGCGCTCGCGCGCGCCGACTTCTTCCTGTGCGCCTCGCCGGCGCAGCGGCTGTTCTACGCCGGAGCCCTATTCGCGTGCGGCCGGATCGGGCAGTTCAATTTTCCCGGCGACCCGGGCCTGGACGAGCTCTTGGGCGTCGTCCCGTTCGGCGTCTCCGCCCGGCCCGCCTCCGGAGCGCGGGTCGCGGGCCGGCGAGCCGCCGGCGTCCCCTCCGACGGCCCGCTCGTCCTCTTCGGCGGAATCTACGACTGGAACGATCCGGGCCTCCTCCTCGACGCCTGGCCGGAAGTGCGCCGCGCGCTTCCCTCCGCGCGTCTGCTCTTCCTGGCGAGCCCGAACCCCGACACGACGCCGCAGCGGGCCTACGGAGAGGCGCAGCGCCGGACGCGCGAGCTCGACCCGGATGGGCGCTCGGTCGTCTTCTCGCCCTGGCTGCCTTACGAGTCCCGCGCCGACCTCTACGCCGCCGCGGACGTTCTCGTGTCGATCTCCTCGGAGGGACTGGAGACCGACCTCGCGTACCGCACGCGGCTCATCGACGCGGCGTGGGGCGGGCTGCCCTCGATCTCCGTCGCCGGCGGCCCGCTCGCGAGCGAGCTCGAATCGGCCGGCGCGGGATGGTCCGTGGAGAGGTCGCCCGAGGCGCTCGCCCGCGCTCTCGTCGAGGGCCTGACCGATCCGGACCGGCTCGCGGAAGCGGGCCGCGCCGGAAGGCGCTTCGCGGCAGAGAGGTCGTGGGAGCGCGTGTCGGCCCCGCTCGTCGCGTGGTGTCGCCGGGCGGAGATCGACCCGAACCGACTTCCGTTCCCGCCGGAGCGCGAAGCCCTCTGGCGGCGATTGACCGCGCGGATCCGCCCCGCGTGATGGGCGAGTCCGCCCGGGTTTACGCTCGCGAGCCGAGATGAAGCGCCCGGATCTTTCGGTCGTCGTCGTGCATCACCGCGGTCACGATCAGCTCTTCGAAGCGCTCGCCGCCCTCGACGCGGCATGCCGCGGCCGGATTTCCGCCGAGGTCATCGTCGTGGACAACGCGTCCGAGCTCCCCGTCGGAGAGCTCCTCCGGCGGCACCCGACCGCCCGCCGCGTCGCCGCCTCCGCGAACGTCGGTTTCGCGGCGGGCTGCCGGCTCGGGGCGGAGGCCGCGCGGGGCCCGTCCCTCCTGTTCGTGAACGACGACGCGGTCGTCGATCCGGAGGCGCCGCTCCTGCTCGCGCGGGCCCTCGAGCGCGCCGACCCCGACGTCGTCGCCGTCGCCGGCCGGCTGACCGACCGAACGGGGGAGCGCAACGACTTCTCCGACGGATTCCTGACGTTCGACGGCCATGCGTTCCAGACCGGCGTCGGCGGCGCCGTGGCGGGACTCTCCGAGGCGACCATCGGGGAGGAGAGGCTCTTCGCCTGCGGCGGTCTCATGGCCGTTCGGCGGCAGGACTTCCTTTCCTCGGGCGGCTTCGACGACGACTACTTCGCCTACCTCGAGGACGTGGACTTCGGCTGGCGGCAGTGGATCTTCGGGCGGCGCATCATCGCGGAACCCCGCGCCTTCGCCCGCCACCGGGGGGGAGCGACGGGGGAAGCACTCGGCGTGTACTCGCGCGGCTATCTCTTCGAGAAGAACGCCTTCGCGACCGCCTACAAGAACTTCGACCGGGAGTACTTCGCGGCGCTGATGCCGTCGGTACTCGCGGCGTTTCTCTTTCGGGTGTCCGAGATGCTCGCGACGCGCAATCCGGGCGCGGTGGATCTCGGCCGCGACCCCTACGCTTCGCCCCCCGAGGAGCCGGGAGTCGCGCGGCGACTGCTCGGGATCGCGGAGCCCCAGGGCGTTTCCGTGCGGATCGACGACCCCCTGACCGCCGCGCACCTCCGGGCGCTCCTCTGGATCCATCGCAACCACGAGTCTCTCGTTGCCAAACGCCGCGCCGTCCAGTCGGCGCGGCGCCGTCCCGACTCGGAGATCTTCGCCCGGTTTCCGCTGCGGTTCGTGCCGACCTACCCGGGAGACGAGCGGTTCGACTCCGATTTCTTCCGCGAGTTTCTCGAGCGGGCGCCGGGTCTCGTGAAGACGACGCTCGGCGAGATCTTCGTCGGGGGCGCGGCGTGACGTCTTTCTCGGTGGTGATCCCGACGTACCGCCGGCCGGACGTTCTCTTCCGCGTTCTCGACGCCCTCGGCCGGCAGGAAACGCCGCCCGAGTTCGAGGTCCTCGTCATCGACGACGGCTCGGGCGACTCGACGGCCGAACGCCTGCGCGCCTACGAGGCGCCCTACCCGTTTCGCCCCTTCTTCCAGGAGAATTCCGGTCCCGCCCGCGCCCGCAACCGCGGCGTCTCGGAAGCGCGGGGCTCCCACGTTCTGTTCCTCGGCGACGACACGGTGCCGGAACCGCAACTTCTCGCCGTCCACGGCGAAAGCCATGCGGAGCGGCGGGACTCCCCCGTCGCGGTGCTCGGGTACACGACGTGGCCAGCGGCGCGCCGGGCCTCCCCCTTCCTTCACCACATCAACGAGTACGGGCTCCAGTTCGGCTACGCCCTGATCGAGGACCCCGACTCGGTGCCCTTCAACTTCTTCTACACGTCGAACATCTCGCTCCCCCGACGGCTGCTCGAAGAGGTCGGGCTGTTCGACACCACCTTCCCGCATGCGGCCTGGGAGGACATCGAGGTCGCCTATCGGCTTTCGAAGACGGGGATGAAGATCGTGTATCGCCCACGAGCGGTGGCTCGGCACCATCACGAGATCACGTTCCCCTCTTTTCGGAGGCGACAGGAGAAGTCCGGCGAGGCGGCGGCGATCTTCTTCGAGAAGCACCCGGAGCTCGGCGGGTTCCTGGGGGTGCCGCAGGCCCTCACTCGTTCGCCGGGCTCCTCCGTCCACGTCCGGGTGCTCGCCCGGTGGGCTTCTCTCTCGCAGCGTTGGAGCCTGCCGGGGGGGCTCCGGGCCGTCGACCGGGTCCTGCGGGACGACTACCTCCGCGGCCTCGCTCGGAGCCTGGCGGCGAGGGGTTGGACGGCGACGGGCGCGCCCGCGCCGCCGCCGGTCGAACCCGGCCCCGGCGAGGTTCTTCGCGGCGGTCTCTCCCGATGACGCACTGGCCTTCCGAGAGGTCAGCGACCGCTCTGCGGCGCCCGGACGACGCACCCGATCTCCTTGATCCCGTGAGACTTGTGAGGCGTTCGTCCGCGGGCTGCGCTGGCGTCGGCTTTGCTCGTTCCTGACCTGGAGGCTTTCGTCCATGAAAAGGCTCATGCTGGCAATCTCGTTCGTGGCCCTCGCGGTTGCGCCGATCGCGGAGGCGGCCCAGTCGACCCGCAGATCGGGCGTCTCGAGCACGACCCACCGCCGCCCCCATTTCGGCCACCGCCGGTTCCGGTCGTCCTTCGGCTGGGGTTGGGGCTGGGGCTGGGGCTACTCCCCTTACTGGTACGGCCCTTATCACCCGTACGGCGGTTACTACGGCGGCTACTACGGCTATGGTCGCGTGGTTTCGCGCAACTGGGCGGTCGTCGACACCGACGTGTCGCCGGAGAGCGCGCGCGTCTACCTCGACGGGCAGTACGTCGGATCCGCCGACGACTTCGACGGATACCCCGACTACCTTTACCTGCGCTCCGGCCGTTACCGGCTCGAGTTCCGCCTGGACGGTTACGAGACCCGCACGATCTCGGTGGACGCGCGGCCCGGCGTGAAGCTCGACGTGGGCGAAAAGCTCGCGAAGATTCCCGGCGCGCCGCGTTACGGAAGCTACGACGATCCGGATTCGGGCGGCGCCGTCCGGAGGTTCTGGGGGAAGCGCCGCGACGTCACCGAGCAAATCACCGACGAGGATGAAATCTACGGCGGCGAGCGCCGCTACCGCGAGCGGCCGCGCGACTGGGACGAGGGGGACCGGTCCGACCGGTACGCCGACGACCGCGAGCGGAGAATGGAAGCGGAGAGGGACCGGGATCGGGATCGGGTGGAAGAGCCGCGCCGCGAGGACTGGCGCGGAAGGGCCGGGGCGGAACGGGGAGAGGCGCATCTTCGCCTCGACGTCTCGCCCCCGGACGCGGCCGTTTACGTCGACGACCGCTTCATGGGGACGGCTCAATCCCTCGAGGCCGACGGCATTCCGGTCTCCGCGGGCCGTCACCGGGTGACCGTGGCGCGACCCGGCTATCGCGACCGGCAGGTGGAGGTGAACCTGACGCGCGGCGAGACGGAGCGCGTCGAAATCAACCTGGAGAAGTGATCGAGCGGGCGCCGCCCGACCGCGTGCGGCGCCCGTTTTCGCCCTTTCCGGCCGTTTCCGGCGGTTGGTTTATAATCCTTCCCATCGAAGGAACTAAGGGGGGGCGCGAAGAACCCGGCGGCGTCTGTCATGGTGGTTGACCCCACCTTCTGCCAGTTTCGGTAGCTCCCAGGTCCGCACTCTTCCCGAATCCTTCCGATCCCGCCGGGATCGGAGCGCCTCCCCGATGTTCCTTCGACCCCTCCGGGGGTTTTCCGGGCGCCGCAGCTCCTCAGTTCTCCGGGGCCTTCGAGAGCCAGAGGTCGATCAGGACCTTCTCGAAGTGCAGTCGCCGGTTTCCGCGGCGGGTGTCCGCCGGGACGTCCGCCGTCGCGAGCACCGCGCGCTCGAGCGCTCGACGGCTGACCCGTCGGCCGACTTCCGAGAGGGCGCCGGCGATCGCGCGGTGCCGGACGAGCTCCGCCGGAATTCCCCCCGAGAGAAGCGCCGCGTCCGCGAGGAGCGCGCCGAAGAGCGACACCTCCCCGGCCTCGGCGCGGCCGAGTCGTTCCGCCAGCAGCACGAGAGGGGCGAGCTTCCCGGCATCCAGACCCGCGCGCAGCGCCTCCAGCGAATCGGACCGGAAGCGCCGCATTTCTTCCAGCATCTCCCGGGCTTCCTCGTCGCTCGAAGCGGCGAGGAGGGAGAGGTCCGCGGCGTCCTCCGCATCGAAGCCGCGCGAGCGCCACGCGGCGGCCTGCTCGTCTCGCGAAAGAGAGGGGACAACGACGGCGAGGCAGCGGGAACGAACGGTCGGCAGCAGTGAGTCCGGCCGCGTCGTCGTCAGGATCCAGTGGAGGCTGGCGCCCGGCTCCTCGAGCGACTTGAGCAGCGCATTCGCCGCTTCGACGCCGGCGAGCTCCGCGCGGGAGATCCGCACGACGCGGCGGCGGCTCTCGTACGGTCTCCCCATTCCAAAACCGATCGCCTCCCGAATGCGGTCGACGCGGATCTGCACGCCCTCCGGCTCGACCGTCAGGAGATCGGGGTGGAACGCGTGCAGCGCCCGCCGGCACGACTCGCACGTCCGATCCGGATCGTCCCCCGGACAGAGCAGGGAGGCGGCGAGCCGGAGCGATTCCTCCTCGAGCGCGCCTTCCGCGGCGCCGTGGAGGATGACCGCCCCGGGAAAACTCTCCGGACGGGCGGCGAGCCTTTCGAGCAACGGCGAGGCGGAAGCGTCCTTCAAACCGGGAAACGCTCGGAGAGCGCCCTCCAGGTGTCCCGGAACAGCGCTTCGACCGGGCGTCTCGCGTCGAGCACGAGGACTCGCTCCGGCTCCCGGCGCGCGATCGCGAGATAGGCGCGCCGGACCTTCTCGTGGAACTCGAGGTCCGTTCTCTCGAAACGTCCCACGCTCCGGCCGCCGCGCCGGTTCGCCCGCGCCAGGCCCGCGCCCGGATCGAGGTCGTAGAGGAGGGTGAGGTCGGGCACGAGCCCATCGCGGGCAAGCGCGTCGACCCGGCGCACGAGCCGGGCATCGAGCCGGCGGCCGACCAGCTGGTACGCCTCGGTCGCGTCGGAGAAACGGTCGCAGAGCACGAAGCGGCCCCTATCGATCGCGGGCCGCAGGACTTCGACGACGTGCTGCCGGCGGTCCGCCTCGAACAGGAGCCACTCCGCGACCGGGTCGAGCTCGCGGTGCGCGCTCGGGAGGAGAGCGCCTCGCAGAATCCGCCCGATCCGCGTTCCGCCCGGCTCGCGCGTGGCGAGCACGGGGCGGCGCCGCGCGCGCAGGCGGGCCGCCGCGAGCTTCAACTGCGTCGACTTGCCGGAGCCTTCGACGCCCTCGAAGGTGATGAACGGCATCGGAGGAGAAGCTATCAGCTGTCCGCCGCGACAGACCGGCTGCGCCGCACCGCTCGGCTAACATTGCTTGCTTTCGAGCGTAAGGGGTGAGATGAGCGGTTCCGTCGATCGTTCCGGACGCGTGCTCTATCTGGCGATCGGCTTCGCCGGGCTGGCCCTGGCGATGGCCTCGATCGCGGACATGTTCTCGGCGCGACCGTACGACGGGATCGTTCCGGTGCCCTACAGCCGCGGGGGGATCGCCGTGCGCGCCGTCGTGCCGGGAGGTCCCGCCGCCGCGGCGGGAATCCGCGCCGGCGACTGCGTCCTCGGCATCGGACAGCGAATGGTCGGCTCGAGCTCCGACGCCTCCGCGGAGCTGCGGAAACACGCGATCGGGGAAACCGTCCCCTACCTGTACCGCCGCGGCGCCTGCGGCGGCGAACCGGCGAGCGACCTGCCCACCGTTCCCGTGCGGCTTTCCTCGGAGCGGCTCGGTGGCACGACGTACCTCTACGCCGCGACGCTCGGGTTCCTCTTCTTCTTCATCGGGCTTTTCGTCTTCAACCGGCGTCCGGAGGACCGCGCGGCGCGGATCTTTTTCCTCCTCTGCGTTCTCTTCCTTCTGTTCTTCGTTTGCCGGCTGCGACCCGCCTCCTACTGGTGGATCGACCTGTTCGTGCAGAACACCGGAACGGTGAGCCTCTTCCTGCTGCCGGCGGTGTTTCTCCACTTCTTCCTCATTTTTCCGCGGCCGAAGGAATTCACGTTCGCGAGGCCGGACGAGTGGACCGGGGAGCCCCCTCCGCGATGGAAGCAGAAGCTCCAGGATTTCCTGTCCGCGAGCCCGGGACTGTTCTACCTCCTGTACTCCATCCCGCCCGTCGTCTTTCTCTATGACGTCATGCGGCAGCTCCGGGGAGAGCGCGTCGCGATCCTCTCGGGCGCTCCACTGTCGTCGTGGATCCTCCTCGGCGACTACCTCGTTCTCGGACTGATCGCTCTCGCCCACTCCGCATTCACTCTGCCGGACGCCCGGGAGCGCCGGCAGGCGTTCCACGTCTTCATCGGCACGATCGTCGGCACCGCCCCGTTCGTCCTCTTCGGAATCGTGCTCCCGTCGGCGTTCAACATCGAGGACTACGTCTTCTACGGCATCGTTCCGATGATCTTCATTCCGATCACGTTCGCCTACGCGATCGTGCGTTTCCAGATGCTGAACGTCCGGGTGATCGTGCGGCGGACGTTCCTGTACGCCGGCACGACCGCGATCCTTCTCGGTGTCTATGCGCTCGCCGTCGCGATGGCGAACGCCCTGTTCTCCGAGTCGGAGCTTGCCGCTTCGCCGCTCTTCAACTTCGGGTTCTTTCTCGTCGGCATCTCGCTGTTCGAGGTCCTCCGGCGCCGCCTTCAGACCCCTCTCGACAAGCTCTTCTTCCGCGAGAAGTTCGACTATCAGAAGGCGCTCCTCGAGATGAGCGAGGCGATCACGGGAGAGCTCGACCTCGGTCGCATCGCGGACTTCCTGACGGGCCGGGTCGCCGCCACGATGCGGCTCGAGAAGTCGTCGGTGTGGCTGCGGGACGACCAGGGCTGGCTCGAACGAAGAGGAAGGCGCGACGATCGTCTCTCGCCGAAGGCGCCGATCCGCAAGCTCCTTCGCGCCGAGGGCAAGCCGGCGCCCCCGGAGGACTACCGCGAGCGGGTGAGCGACGCGGAGAGCGTGCAGTTTCTCGACCGAATGACGGCCGAAGGATTTCACCTGCTCGTCCCGCTCGCTTACCGGGAGCGGCTGATGGGCATCCTCGCGTTGAAGGAGAAGCTCTCCGGTGAGCGCTTCGATCGGGACGATCTCACGCTTCTCTCGACCCTGGCGAACCAGTCCGCGCTCGCGATCGAGACAGCGATCCTCCACGACGAAATGACCCGACAGGCCGAGCTGAAACGCGACCTCGAGATCGCGCGCGACATTCAGACGAGCCTTCTGCCGCGGTCGCTCCCGTCGCTCACCGGCTTTTCGTTCCTCGGCGGAAGCTTGCCGGCCAAGGTCGTCGGGGGAGACTTCTACGACTTCATCTCGTTCGACGACCGCCGCCTCGGAATCGTCATCGGCGACGTGTCCGGGAAGTCGGTGCCCGCGTCGCTCCTGATGGTCGCCGCGAAGGAGATCGTGTATTCGCGCGCGCTCACGACCCGCGATCCAGGACGGCTCTTCCAGGAGTCGAACCGCAGGATCTACGCGATCAAGCGACGGATGTTCGTTTCGCTCGGCTACTTTCTGCTCGACGCCGACGCGATGAGCCTCCGTTACGCCATCGGGGGGCAGCCGCTCCCCATGATCCTGCGCACGGGCGATGGCCAGCCGTCGTTCCTCGCGCCGCCCGAGCAACGCCTGCCGCTCGGAGCCTTCCGGGAGGTGGCGTACGACACCCGGGAGATGTTCTTGAAGCGGGGCGACCTGATCTTTTTCTACACGGACGGTTTCACGGAGGCGATGGACACCGAGATGAACCCGTACGGCGAAGACCGTCTCATGGAGTCCCTGACGAGCTGGAAGGACGCTCCTCTGGAGGAGATCGCCCGCGGCCTGCTCGCCGACATCCGGACCCACGTGGGGGGGGCGGAGCAATACGACGACATGACCTTCTTGTTCATGAGGGTGGAATGAGGAGAGACGGGTGGCCGGAGCCCGTCGGGGGCGTTCGTCCGCCGTTTGGCGGGTTCCGTCCCGAAAAGGGGGCAAGTCGATGACGGAGTTGAGTTTTTCCCTGCGGCGCGGGCCGTCCGGGCGCGAAACCCTCGGCCGCGGCCGCCGTATCATCGGTGTGCGATGACGAAGCGCCGCGCCGTCTCTCTGTTCGGTTTCCTTCTCCTCGCCGCCGCGGGCGTGGCGGCCGCCCTGTACCTGACGAACCGCCGGGACGTCTCGACGGCCTCGGAACCGGCCCTCCAGCTCTACCGTGAGGCTACGGAAAACGAGCGCCGGTTCTACTTCAAGGAGGCGCGCACGGGCTTCGCTCGCGCGCTCGAGCTCGACCCGGACTTCGCTCTCGCCATGCTCGGACTGGCCCGCCTCTCCGAGAGGGAGCAGGCGCTCTCTCTCGTGCGCCGGGCGGCCCGTTTGAAGGGCCGGCTCTCCGACCGGGAGCAGTACCACGTCGATCTCCAGCTCGCCGGCCTCGAAAAGGGCCCGGACGAGCGGCTGAAGATCGCGCGCGAGATCCTGAAGCGATACCCGGACGATTTCCGGGCGACCACGACGGTGGCGATGTACGAGGCGTCGAAAGGCCGGAATGAGGAGGCGGTCCGGCTCTTCACGAAGCTCCTCGAAGCCGACCCGAACAGCGCCGATGCCTACAACATGATCGGCTACCACCACGGCTACCGGGGCGAGTACGAGCGGGCGATGGAGAACCTGAAGAAGTACCAGTTCATGGCGCCCGATCAGGCCAACCCCCACGACTCGATCGGCGAGATCCAGGCCTATTCGGGCCACTACGACGAGGCCATCGTCAGCCTGAACCGGGCGCTCTCGATCAAACCCGACTTCTTTGCGGCGTACGACCACTTGGGCGTCGCCTACGAGGGCAAGGGCGAGTACGCGAAGGCGTTCGAGCACTACGTCAAGGCCTCCGAGTTCGCTCCGGTGGACGAGGCGCGCGCCCCCTACCTCTACCGCGCCCTCCGCGTCGCGACGATTTCCGGGGATGTCGCAGCCGCCAGCAGCCTGATGCCGAAGTTCGAAAAGGTCCCCAAGAGCGATCACACCGAGATCTCCGAGGTTCTGGTCGCGGGCATCTTCGAGCTCCTGGAAGGGAAAGTCGCCGACGCGGAGCGCCGCCTGACCGACTTGAAGCCGAAAGCCCTGGAACACCTGAAAAAGATGTCGAAGCGGACCGACTACAAGCCGTACTGGCCCGAGTGGAACTGGGTCATGACCCGCGTGAAGCTCGCCCTCGGCAAAGACGAGGAGGCGATCCCGCTCCTCACGGAAATGGTCGATCCGCCGAACGGCTGGCAGCGTTTCGAGGGACGTCTGATCGTCTACGAGGCGAGGGCGCAGCTCGCGGCGCTTCTCGCGAAGCGGGGTGAGCTCGATCGCGCCGAGAAGCTCCTCGAGGAGAACCACCGATGGAATCCCAGCTGGGCCCCCACGCGTCCGGCGGAGCAGACCGTGGCGCAGCTTCGACGCGCGCGGGTGCTCGCCTCGGCGAAGTGATGGAGCGGGCGATCCCGCAATTCGAGACACAGCACAAGCTCCTCCTCCTCGAAACCCTCTACGACGCCGGCCTCTCTCTCGGGTCGCTTCCGAGCGAGGACGCTCTGGTCGAGGACGTGCTCGGCCGGGCGGTCGGGGTGCTCGACGCCTCGCGCGGCTATTTCGCCACGTTTGCCGACGGCGGGGCGCGGCGAGCCGAGGCGCGCGTGGGCTTTCCGCGCCGGCAGCCGGAGGGCGTGGTCGCGGAAGACGACTTCCTGAGCGAAGTGCTCCGATCCGAGAATGCACTCACTCGTGAGCGGTTCCGCTTCCTTCGCGCGCCGGTTTCCGCCGCGATCGGCGTCGCGATTCGAGCGGGCGGCCGCCCGGTGGGGGTGCTCGTTCTCGCCGACAAGGAGCAGCGTCGCGGCGGACGCGCGTCGTTCGACGAGGAAGACGCGCGGTTCCTGACCTCTCTCGCCGGACTTTCCGGCATGGCGATCGAGAACCGCCGGCACCTGGAAAGGCTCACCCGCGACCGCGAGCGTCTGGAGGAGGAGAACCGGCGACTCCTCGACGAGACCGGTCGGTCCGCCGCCGGGCGGCTGTTCATCGGTGACTCGCCCGTCGCGCGGAGGATCCTCGACCTCGTCGGCCGTGTCGCGACGTCGAAGATCTCGATTCTCCTGACCGGGGAGAGCGGGACGGGCAAGGAGCTCGTGGCGCGCATGATCCACGCCCGGAGCGACCGGGCCGACAAGCCCTTCGTCCCCATCAACTGCGCCGCCCTGCCGGAGCCTCTCCTCGAGTCCGAGCTGTTCGGAATCGAGCGCGGCGTTGCGACCGGCGTGGAACCGCGCCTGGGCCGCTTCGAGGTGGCCAACGGCGGAACCCTCTTCTTGGACGAGATCGGGGACATGCCGGTCGCGCTCCAGGCGAAGCTCCTCCGGGTCCTCCAGGAGCGGGAGATCGAGCGCGTCGGCGGCCGCCGTCGGATCCCGATCGACGTCCGCGTTCTCGCGGCGACGCACGCACGCCTGACCGAGCGAATCGCGCGCGGCGACTTTCGCGAGGACCTCTATTACAGGCTCCGGGTCGTGGAGATTCCGCTTCCGCCGCTGCGCGAGAGGCGGGAAGACATCCCGAAGCTCGTCCGGCACTTTCTGGAGCGGTTCGCCGCCCGGGACGGCCGCGAAGTACCGCATCTCGATCGCGACGCCTTCGCGTCGCTTCTCGCCCACGACTACCCCGGCAACATCCGCGAGCTCGAGAACGTGCTCGAAGGCGCCGCCGCTCTCTCGCAGGGAGGAGTGATCCACCGCGAGGACCTGCAGTGGCTCCCGCTCGGCGGGCGGAAGGGGGAAGTGGCCTTCGACGGAGAGAGCGCCCCGGCGAACCTCCGGCATCTCGAAGAACTGCACGTCCAGAAGGTTCTGAAGCTCGCGGGCGGCAACAAGAGCCGCGCGGCGCGGCTTCTCGGAATCAGCCGCCGCACGCTCTATCGGAAGAAATACCTCGCCCGCTGACGCCGGCGCCGGAAGCGCACGGTAAAAGTGTGACATTTCGTCGTCGAGACTTTCTGGCTCATATTCTTCTCTAAGAATCACTATCGAAAGAGGTTACTTAATCCACCATCCTCCCGTGCGACGCCCCATGTAAACAATTGGCACACCTTCCTGGTCACCCGACGGTCGCCTCCACTTCGTACTAAGCTCTTCTCACGCAATGCTTTACACTCCCTTTCCGCTCCGTTACCCCGCTGGCAGTGGGCTTGCGATTGCTCTCTGCCGTCGCCATGAAAAACTCAGCCACCCTCGCCCGCGAACGCTTCGACGTCTCGGCCCTCGTGTGGGCCGCGCTGGCGGGGGAGCTCCTCGCCACGGTCGCTTTCCTCGCCTCGGGGACCGTCCCCCCCGTCCTGATCCGCTCACTGCAGCTCTTCCTGCGCTTTTAGCTTCCCGCCGATGAAACGCCGGGGAGCTTCCGAGCCCTTCGGGGCAAGGGCTACGCGCGTCGGCGCGCTGCCGTCCGAGAGGGTATTCTCACGCCGGAGGGATCACTCCTCGACGAGCCTGGAGCCGAATTGATGGCGCAGCGTGGACCCGCGCCGACTGAGCCCGCCGCCGCCGGCCCGCCGGAGGTGTCCCTGACGATCCCCGTGGCTCCGGAGATGGAGATCGTGGCGACGGCGCAGGCGGACGCCCTCGGCGAGTACATGGACATGCCCCGGGACAAGATCGACGAGGTCAAGCTCGCTCTCGTCGAAGCGTGCATCAATGCGTTCGAGCACGCCGAAACGGAGGACAAGCAGGTCCACATCACGTTTCGGGTGGGGGGGCCGGCGGGGGAGT
>DASRPJ010000055.1:0-14928 GCA_035646435.1 Thermoanaerobaculia bacterium
CACGACGTCCCACACGATCAGGAAATAGCCGGCGAGGTCGAGCTTCTCGATCAGGTCGAGCTCCTTCGCGATCTGCGCCTGCGCGCGCGCGGTGAGCGGCCGGAACCGGGTACGGGCGCCGTTCCACGTGATCTGCCGGAGATAGGACGCGGGCGTCTCGCCCGGCGGCAGCGGATATTCGGGGAAGCGGTACCCCAGGTCCGCGAGCGTGAAGTCGAGACGCTGCGAGAGCTCCCAGCTCGCGTCGAGCGCCCGCGGCAGGTCCGCGAAGCGCTCCGACATCTCCGCCGCGCCCACGAGGTGCCGCTCGCGCTCTCCGGCGAGGAGCGCGCCCGAGGAGTCGAGGTCGGTCTTGTGCCGGAGCGCGGTCAGGACGTCGTGAAGCTCCTTGTCCCGCGGGCGCGCGTAGCGCACGCCGTTCGTCGCGACGAGCGGGAGGGAGAGACGGGCGGCGAGGTCGACGAGCGCGCGGTTCGCGTGCTCCTCCTCGCGGAGGCGGTGCCGCTGGATCTCCACGTGGAGGCGCCGCGGAAAGATCGCTGCGAGCCGCCCGAGAATCTTCTCCGCTTCCTCTCCCCCGCCGCTCGCGAGCGCGCGCGCGACCGGGCTCTCCTCGCCGCCCGTCAGGCAGTGGAGCCCTTCCGTGTGCGCGGCGACCTGGTCCCACGAGACGCGCGCCTCGCGCTTCGGCTTCTCGAGTGCGCCCGCCGTCAGGAGCCGGCAGAGATTTCTGTACCCGGTCCGGTTCTCGACGAGCAGGGTCAGGCGACTCCGGCTGTCACTCCGAGCGCTCTTTCCAGTGTCATTCCGAGCCCCTTTTAGGCTGTCATTCCGAGCGGAGCGAGGAACCCCGGGATTTTCAGGGGGTCCTTCGCTTCGCTCAGGACGGCGCTCTTCGAGCGCCGCCTCCGCTCCCACGAGTGGCCGGATCCCCGCCTCGCGCGCCGCCTTGTAGAACCGGGGCGCGCCGTAGACGCCGTTCGAGTCCACGAGGGCGACTGCCGGCAGCCCGCGCCGCGCCGCCTCCTCGACGAGATCCTCGGGCAGCGAGGACCCGTCGAGAAACGAAAAGGCCGACGCCACCCGCAGCTCCGCGTACGGTCTCGCCCCCCGCCGCGACGCGGTCGGCTTCCAGGCGCGCTGCCGCAGCCTCTCCTTGCGCGCCCCCGCCGAGACGATCCGGGGGTCGGGGTTCTCCTCCACCTCGTCGATTATAGGCGGTAAAGGGGCGTAAATGTGGGTCCGGTCTTCCCCGGACATTTAAACTAAATCCTTTTACAGGTTGGAGTTCAGAGGACCTGGACCGGATCGCCGCGCCGGACTGTGCCGCCCCGCACGACCCGGGCGTAAACGCCGACCGACGCCGGATACACGCCCTCCGCGCCCCGGGCCTCGCCGCCCACGACCTGGTTGTGCCGCGCCGCCGTCCGCAGGACCGCCGCGTCGGCGGGCAGATCCTCCTGGGGCAGCGTCGTCATCACGCACCGGCCGCAGGGGTCGGTGATCGCGAGGCGCACCTCCTCGCCCACGGCGACGGTCCGGCCGATCCACGCGTTCTCCACGAATCCCGCCGGGCCTTCCGTCGCGACGAGGAAATTGGGGCGGAACCGCCGCGGATCGAAGCGGCTCTCCGGCGCGAGCTCCGAGAGTCTCGCGACCGTGGCAGTCGTCACAAGGTGCACGACGCCGTAGTCGAAGAACGTTCCCGCGGGCGATCCTTTCGCGAACGTCTCGTCCGTCACGGCACGGCCGTCCGGGCTCCCGTCGAGCCACAGCTCCTCGAGGACCGGGGCCTCCGGCGCGACCGTTCGAAGCGCCGCCTCGCGGCCGAGCGCGTCGGAGAGCACGCGGTTCGCGTCCGCGTCGTCCGTGCGGACGATCCGGCCATCCGGAAGCGTGATGCGAGCAGCCGGAAGAGCGTCCGGCGAACGGGGACTCTCGTCGAGCTCCGCGCGACAGTCGAAGAGCTTCCCCCACTTGCGCGGATTCTTCGCGCTCGCGATTTTTCCGTCGTCGGCCACGAGCGCCCAGGCGCGGTCGCCCGCGAGCCCGCGCTCTCCGACCTCCGACAGGTCGAGCTCCTCGCCGAGCATGGACTTGACCGGGTACCGCCAGATCGTGCGGACCGATCCCCCCGCTGTCATGGCGCCTTCTCGTTCTGGGGCGAACAGAAGACCGCCCACACGGCGAGGTCGTCGGTGAACTCCTCGAAGCGGTGCGGGACGTTCGCGGGAACGAACATCGCGTCCCCCGGTTCGAACGGGTGCCGCTCGGCGCCGTTGACGAACCAGCCGCTCCCCGACATCACGAAGTAGACCTCGTCGCGCGTGTGCGGCGTCTGGGGATCTCTCCCCCGCGGCGCGTAGATCTCCACGGTGAGCGTCCCGTACTCGATCGCGCTCGCGTACCGCTCTCCGCCCGCGCCGGGCAGCCGGGAGAGCGCTTCCTCGAAGCCGACCCGCCGGCCGGTCACTTACTCGACGACCGTGAAGACTTCGCGATACCCGCTCTCGACGAGCGGCACGAACTTCTGATACCAGCCCTTCCACTCCTCCGCGCCCATCTCGCTCTGCCACTCGCGCTCCATGTCGGCGAGCGACGGGAACTCCTCCTCCATGACGAGGGTGTAGAAGGGCCCGACGAGATCCGTCATCGCGCGCATCTTCTCGCCCGAACCGGTACGGCGGGCAATCTCGCGCCCCTCCTTCCAAAGGGCGAGCGCGTCCTTGGCTTTCCCGAACTTCAACTGGAAGACGTTGCGGACGACGATCATGCCGATCCTCCTTGTCGCGCTTCAGGGGCGATAGGGCGTTCCCGATTTGTTCACGTCGAACTGTTGCGACTTGCCGCGCGGGATGGAGAGCGTCTCCCAGCGGTCGCCGGCGAGGTGCTTGGCGAGGAAGACGATCTGGCCGACGTGGGACGCATAGTGCGTGAGCTGCCGGTTGATCGCCTGGAGCACGGTGTGCTTTTCGCCCCGGATCGTGATGGTCCGGAGCAAGTCGGCCGGCTCGAGCGCCTCGATCGCGGCGAACACGCGGGACCAGCCGTCCTCCCACCGTTCGCGGATGCTCTCCGCCGTGTCGCTGTCTTCGGTTTCGAACTCGGAGTCGCGGTTCCGGTCCGGCTTCTCGCCGTCGGTCGTCAGGAAGTCGGTCCACCGCGACCGCATATTGCCGGTCATGTGCTTCATGACGAGCGCGATCGAGTTCCCCTCGGGGTCGAGCGTCCGGAACCACGCTTCGTCCTCGACCTGCGCGGCGGCGCGCTCGCCGAAGGCCTTGTACTTGCGGAGCTCCCGGATCGCGTCGTCCAAGTACTGCCGTCCCAGGTCGTCCATCGGTTGGCCTCCGTCGCGGGTTTTCAGATCTTGCAGTGCGCGAGACCGCGCTTCTCGAGGTAGCGCTGGTGATACTCCTCGGCCCGCCAGAAAGTTTGCGCGGGCGCGATCTCCGTGACGACGGGTCGCCGGTACCGTCCGCTCTTCTCGAGCCGCTCCTTCGACGCTTCCGCCTCCTTCCGCTGCGCTTCGTCGTGGAAGAAGACGGCGGACCGATACTGCGTCCCGACGTCGGGGCCCTGCCGGTTAAGCGTCGTCGGGTCGTGGTTCTCCCAGAAGACGTCGAGGAGCTGCCCGTAGGAGACGCGCTCCGGATCGAACTCGACCTGCACGCTCTCGGCGTGCCCCGTTCGCCCGGTGCAGACGTCCTCGTACGTCGGCTCGTTCTTCGTCCCTCCCGAATACCCGACGGCGGCGTCGAGAACGCCCGGAACCTGCCGGAACGCCGTCTCGACCCCCCAGAAACATCCCGCCGCGAACGTGGCTTTCTCGGTCATTTTGAGATCCTCCGTCGTGCCCGAAATACACCGGCGCCGGGCGTCCGGTTTCGTCGCCGATGCTACCCGAGCCGGGCGCGGCCCCGGGCCTGGTGAACGCGGGCTCGCCGCACGATCGACGAGACGTCGTACTCCGCGGGTGGGCGCCGGGAGCGCGCGGCGATCCACGCGCTGAACCCGAGAGTCAGGTGGTTCAGGTAGACGAGCTCCTCGCGGCGGGAAGGCTCGCAGAACCGGGACGCGGTCGCACCCTCGAGCCGGTCGCGGGCCACCGTGGCCCCGGCGAGAACGGCTCGCGCGGCGCGGATCGCGTCCGGGCCGCGACCGCCGGTCCCTTCGAAACGAAGGACCGACCGTCCGACGGACAGGGTCGTCGTTTCGAGGAGTCGCAGACAGGCAGCCCGCTCGTCCGGAGGCGGCGGTTCGGCCGCACCCACACGGGAGACGAGAAAGAACGCCGCGGCTGAGGAGCGTCCCGCGAAACTCAGAACACCGTGACCTTGCCGTCGCGCGCGATCCGCCGGACGCGGATCGCGTTCGTGTAAGAACACTCGAGGATCCACAGGTCGCCGTTGCCCGCGACGAGACCCCCGGTCGGGGCCCACGGGAGCCGCGAAGTCGCGACGACCTGCGCCCGGCCGTCCGGCGAGACCCGGATCACCTCGCGGGAACCGTAGACTGCGGCGTAGACGTTACGCGCGCCGTCCGTCCAGAGGCCCATCACCCGATGCTGGGCGTTCACCTGGGGCTGGGTCCAGCGCCGGCGAGCGATCCCCGACGTGCGCGTGCGGAACCGCCCCGCGGTCGACATCTCCTTGATCTCGCCGGCGTCGACGAAGTAGAGCGTGCCCTCGGGCGCGACCGTCATCCAGCGGACCTCGCGGCAGTCCCGGCACACGGCGACCGTCGAGACCTCGCCCGAGGGGGACTGCTTGAAGAAACGGGCCGGAGTGCCCCGGTCCGTCCAGTACGTCGCGCCGGACGCGTCCCGCGCGAAGCCGTAACCGCTCGGATAGCCGCGCCGCGGCGGGATCACGTCCGTCACGCGCCCCTGCGGCGTCCGACGCCACACTCGGTGTCCGTACTGCTTCGTCGCGTCCCCTTCGTACCAGACGTGCTCGCCGTAGAGGTTCCCGGCGGCGTCGAGGCCGAGCTCGTGCGTGTGGACGTTTGGCACCGCGACGCTCTTCCTGCCGTCCGGCGCGATCATCCAGACGCGCTCGAGGTCGCTGTAGAAGACGTTTCCCTCGCGGTCCATGACGATCGACACGGGAGGATGCGCGAGGAGCGGGAACGAGAGACCGAAGAGAAACAGGGTAAGAACGGCGCGCTTCACGACTCTGCGCTCTTCCGCCAGACGGCGATCGATTGCGGCAAGAGCTCCTCCAGTCGGTAGCCGGGGTACCGCCGCCGGAGCTTCGCGATGCCTTCCTCGACGTCTTTCCCGGCCGCCGCGTCCGCCACCGCGCGATGGTAATCGCGCTGCGCATCCAGGATCTCCGGACCTCCGACCGCGCCGTGGCCGGGCACGTACGTCGGGGTATCCATCGCGCGAAGCGCGTCGAGACCGGGCGCGAGCCGGTCGAGGGCGGCGTCCTCGTAGTTCACGTGGTATCCGACGGAGACGAGATCGCCGCAGACCGTGACCGCGGCCTCGTCGAGGCAGAGGACGAGGTCGCCGGGCGTGTGGCCCGGACCGGGGTGGCGGGCCCGCACGGTCGCGCCGCCGAGGTCGGCGCTCCACTCGTCCCGGTCGAGAAGGAGCGAGGGGACGTGCGGCTCCGCATCCCGGAAGAGCTCGGCGAGAGCCGGGATCCTCCGGCGCGATTCGATCAGACCCGCGTGCTCGCGCTCCATTGCCGCGCCGCACGCCCGATGAGCGACGACCGTCGCTCCGAGAGACGCGAACCACGCCGCTCCCAGAGCGTGGTCGGTGTGGTGGTGCGTGAGGACGACGAAGCGCACCGGGCGCCCCGTCCAGGCGCGCAGCGCGTCCTCGACGAGGCGCGCGTGGGTGGGCGCGATCAACGGATCGACGAGAAGCACGGCGTCCTCGCCGGCGACGGCCGTGCAGTTGGCTCCATAGCTCGACTCGAGCCGTTCGCCGCCGAGCGTCCAGACGCGGACCCGGTCACCGAGGCTCGTCTCGATCAGGCTATCGGCCACGTCGTCCCACGCGCATCGCGAGCGGCCATCGGATGCGGCGGGCCTCCTCCGGGTCGCCCCACTGCGGCGCAAGCGCCTCTTCGAGCGCGGGCACCGGATCGAATCCCCGCGCGCGACGGAAGCGCGTCGTCGCCGACCACGTCGCGACGTACCCGAGAAGCGCCGCAAGAGTCCAGTGCGTCTCCATCTCGAACGGGGGCGGATCCACCTCCGGAAACGGAAACTCGATCGTGCGGTAGCCCGCGTCCACGAGCGCGCGCTCCGGCGGCCAGTACGGGCCGACCGTCTCGGAGTAGAACTCCTGGAACACGGCGTCCGCTTCCGGCGGATCGACGTGAGGGTGGCCGTACGTCCAGACGGCGAGCACTCCATCGGGGTCGAGAACGCGGGCGGCCTCCGCGTAGAAAGCCGGCCGGTCGAACCAGTGGAGCGCCTGCGCGACGGTGACCAGGTCGACCGAGCCCGCGGCGAGCCCGCTCGACTCCGCCGGCGCGACCCGGTATTCGACTCGGGGATGCGGCGGGGCCGCGGCGATCTGTTCCGCGCTGGCGTCGGTCGCGACGACGCGATCGAAGAGCGGGGCGAGCGCGACGGCGGCCTGCCCGCTGCCGGTCGCGCAGTCCCAGCCGAGCTCGCGGCCCGGCGCGAGGCCCGCCAGCCACTGGAAGAGGGCCTCCGGATACCGGGGGCGAAACTCCGCGTAAGCGCCCGCGACGCCGGAAAAGTGGTCGGAAAACGGCCGGCTCATTTCTTTTTCGACCGCCGAAGTGTCACCCGGATCGGGCATGCTTCTTGATGAGTAATCTCCCGGAAGGGCGATTCTCGCTCGGCCAGGAGGTGAGAAAACATGAGAAACAAGGTACTTCCGCTACTCGCAGTCGCGGCCCTGGTCGTCGGCTGCGCGACGCAACCGGAAACCAAGGTCGTCCAGGAAGGCACGGCGACGACGGTCAAGGAGACCGGACCCGGACCGAACGTCGACACGACGATCGTCACGGGCGTCGTCACGAAGTACATGCCCGGCCAGGAAATCGAGATCAAGGCCGCCGACGGCAACTCGTGGGACTTCGACCTCGAGGACTCGCTCCAGGTCCAGGGCGCCATCGAAGTCGGCAAGCCGGCGACGATTCACTACACCGAACAGTCGGGAGTGAAGCGCGTCACGGTTCTGACCGGTTCGTAGTCCCCTAACCGGGGACAGATCACGGTTTCCACCCCTCAGGACGAGGTCCGCTTCTGTCAGGGAACCGTGGTCTGTCCCACATCGAGCCGCCTCTCCCTCAGGTAGAGAAAGAGGGGAAGGCCGAGCGACAGGCCGACCACGACGTTGGCGGCGATCGGGGCCCAGAGGCTCTTCATCCGCAGGCGCCGCCCCTCGACGAACACGAGCACCCAGAAGGCGACCGACGACACCAGCACGTCGAGCGCGAACGAGCCGCTGATCCGGTTCGCGAACAGCTCTTCGACGATCCGGCGGACGTCGAGACCGTGCTCGAGCAGGAACGGTATGAAAAGGGAGTACGGGAGCACGGTGCCCACGACACACAGAGTCAGGTAGAGGGTCTTCGGCTTCATCGCCCACCTCCCGGACTCCGCATTTTCTTCGATCCCGCGCGCCGGCCTCCCGGGTGGGGCTCTGACCGGGGCTTACACTCCTCCGAAGGTGTCCTCGCCCCCGAGTCGATCGGCTCGCGCGCTCGAGCCCGCTGACGTCCTCGTCGCGCTGGCGGTTGCTCTGCTCTACGTCGGCGCCGCGAAGTTCGGCCTCGCGCTGGCGAGCGACGCTCCTCAGGTCACCGCGGTGTGGCCGCCGACGGGTCTCGCTCTCGCCGCCGTGTGGCTCTTCGGCCGGCGAGCCGTCGCCGGCGTCCTGCTCGGCGCCCTCGCGGCGAACCTGTCGCTCGGCGAACCGGTCTGGGTGGCCGCCGGCATCGCCGTCGGAAACACGCTCGAAGCCGTCGTCGGCGTCGCGATCCTCCGGCGAGCCGGCTTCGACGGTGCGCTCGGACGTTCGCGCGACGTGCTCGCTCTCTTCGGCGCGCTCGCGCTCGCCCCGGTCGTCGCCGCGACGATCGGAGTCGCCTTTCTCGGCGTGGGCGGCGTGCAACCCGCGGGGAGCCTCGGGGGACTGTGGTGGTTGTGGTGGCTCGGGGACGCGCTCGGCGGGCTCGTCTTCGCGCCACTCGTCCTCGTGTGGACGAGCGGCGGCGCGGTTCCGCGGCGCCGCTTCGCCGTGGCCGAAGGGATCCTCATGTTGAGCGCGCTCATTGCCGCCAACGCCGTCGCGTTCACGCGGCCGCCGCCCGCGGCTCTGGCCGAGTACATCGTCTTTCCGTTCCTGATCTGGGGAGCGCTCCGTTTCGGACCGGTGGGGAGCGCGACCGCGGCGGCGGTCACCGATGTGATCGCGGTATGGACGACCCATCTCGGGCTCGGGCCCTTCGCGGGCGCGGGGCCGGAAAAGGGACTCGTCCTACTCCAGGTCTTCATGGCCGTCGCGTCGGCGACCGGGTTGCTACTCGGCGCCGTCGCGGCGGAGCAGCGGCACGCCCAGGAAGAGCTGCGCCGCCAGGCCGAGAAGCTCTCGGAGACGGACCGGCGCAAGGACGAGTTCCTCGCCATGCTGTCTCACGAGCTGCGCAATCCGCTCGCCCCGATTCTTCACGCGGCCGAGCTGCTCGGGCACGGCGACGCCGGCCTCGTTCGTCAGGCGCGCGAGATCATCCGCCGCCAGGCCGCTCACCTGACGCGCCTCGTCGACGATCTGCTCGACGTCTCGCGCATCACTCGAGGAACGGTCCGCGTCGAACGCCGCACGGTCGCCCTCGAGGAAGTCCTGGACGCCGCGGTCGACACGTGGCGGCATCTGCTCGCGCAGCGCAACCAGGAGCTGAAGATGGAACTGCCGAAAGAGGCGGTTTGGATCGAGGGCGACCCGACGCGGCTCGCGCAGGTCGTTTCCAACCTCCTTCACAACGCCGCGAAGTTCACGCCGGAAGGGGGATACATCTCGATCTCGGCGGGGCGCGAAGGGAGCCGGGCCGTCGTGCGCGTCCGCGACACCGGAATGGGAATGGCTCCCCAGGAGCTCGAGCGCGTCTTCGACCTTTTCGTGCAGGGACCGCCGCCCCTCGACCGCCCGCACGGCGGACTCGGTCTCGGTCTCACGCTCGCGCGCCGGCTGGCGGAGCTCCATGGGGGCACGATCGAGGCACGGAGCGGCGGACCCGGCCGGGGGAGCGAGTTCGTCTTTCGGGTTCCCCTCGCCGAACGTGCCTCGGAACAACGAGCGAGCGGATCCGCCCCGCAGCCGCGCGCGCCGGTGCCGGCGCGGCCGCGCCGGGTTCTCATCGTGGACGACCATGACGACGCGCGGGAGGCCCTTCGGTTCCTGCTCGAGGACGAAGGCCACGACGTCCGCACGGCGGCCGACGGTCCGAGCGCTCTTTCCGAGGCGGAGCGGTTCTCGCCCGAGGTCGTGCTCCTCGACATCGGGTTGCCGGGGATCGACGGCTACGACGTCGCCCGCGCGATGCGCCAGACGGCGCAGGGGCGGGACGCCCTCCTCGTCGCGGTGTCCGGCTACGGCCATCCCGAGGATCGGGCGCGGTCCCGCGCCGCCGGGTTCGACGACCACCTGCTGAAGCCGGTCGCTCCGCAGGTCCTGCTCGACCTCGTGCGCCAGGCCTCCTGACTCGGGTCAGGCGACCCGGACCTGCCTTCGGGTCGTCGGCGCAATTCTCTCGTCGGGCGTCAGAATGCCGCGGAAGTTCAGCGGGTCCGCGGCCGAGACCGCGAGCGGGGCAGGCTCGGGACGCTTGCGGACCTGCCGCAGGAGCGTGACGGCTTCCGGCACCGCGTACTGTTCGCCGTCGAATCCGGCGACGAAGCGGCCGCCGCGAACCTCCCCGCGCGCCTCGAGGTTCCTCAACGCGCGTGCGACCTCGCGCCACGGAAGCGGCTGCTTCTCGCGGGCGACGGTTTTGCGGAAGACGACGCCGGTGCGCGCAAGAAGGCGCCGGGCAACGAACTCGGCCGACGCGGCTGCCTCCGTTTCCCGCGGGAGAAGGCTCCACCTTCCCGCCCCGTTCCCGCCCGGCTTCCGCCGCCACGCGGCGACGAGGAGCGATCGCAGCCCGCCGAACGAGTCGCACGTCGCCAGGCCCGACGCGATGAGCTCCGACAGACCCTCCTCCGCGAGGTCCCGCGCGAAGCCGGTCGCGCGCGAAACTTCCGGGAGGAACGTCGCCCCGCGCCGGGCGAGCGCCTCGCGAACCTCGCGCGCGGTGCGGGAGAGGTCGCGTGCCACACCCGCGCTCTCCCGGACCGAAAGAGCGGTCCACGCCTCGAGGTCTGCGCGCGGGACGAGACAGATCGGCGTCCGGCGAAGCGCCGACGCGCTCGCGCCCCAGAGGCGCCCCCACGCGACCTCTCCCGAAAAAGTGAGCTGGTCGAGCCACTCGCGCCGGTAGCCCCGGACGCGCGCGGGCAGGACGCTCCCTTCCCACGCCGCCGCGGGGACTTCGAAGCCCGCGAGCTGCAAGACGACCTCGGCGACGCCGCGCGGTCCCTCGAGCCGATGATCCGGGTCGGCGTGCTGCCAGCAGGCGAGAAACCGGAGGAAGTCGGCGGCGGAGACCGGCTCGATCTCCCGGCGGAGCCGGTCGAGCGTATAGCGGTGGATCCGCGCGAGAAGGCGGCGATCGCACCACGCCGGCCGACCCGCGACGCGGGTGCGCAGGACCGCGCCTTCGCCTTCGAGCTCGAAGAAGAGGGGATCCTCCTCGGAGACCGGTCCGAGCGCCTCGAGGCGGCCGCGCAAAACCGTTTTCGGGTCGCGCGACGCCTCGCGCGCGAACCAGCGGTCGCCCTCGCGCTCGACGCGGCCCGCCGCGCAGAGCGCGTCGAGCCACTCCGTCCACGGCTCCCCTTCCTCGGCCGTCACGTAGCCCATCCACAGCAGCGCCTCGTGGACCTCCTCGGCGTTCGCGGGCTGCGGCCACGCCTCTTCGCGTACCCGCGCGATCGCGTCCGCGTCGAGCGCGCCGAGCCCGTCGGCCGTCGAGACGTCGAGCACGCGGCGCGACGCGACCGCCTGGGTGCGCCGCTCCTCGAGCGGCGCGTCGTCTAAGAACGTGTACGGCTGCGACGAGAGGATGCCGCGGGCGAACGAGGACGGCTCGACGGAGTCGACCGCGCGCCGCTCGATCGAGCCGTCCGCGAGCCCCTGCACGACCTCGAGGAACCCTTCCACGTCCATCGCCTCGGTCAGGCAGTCCTCGACCGTCTGGAAGACGATGGGATGCTCCATCGGCACCGGGATCGGACCGCCGGGGAGCGTCTCGGGACACGCGAGCACCTGCGGGAACGCGCCTGCGAGGAGGTCGTTCGCCCGCATCCGGAGAAGGTTCGCCGGAACTTTTTTTCCGTTGCGCGAGCGCTCGAGGAGGAGCGATCGCTGCGCGTTCCAGCGCCACCGCGTCTCGAACATCGGCGCGGGCAGGAGCGCCTGGATGAGGACGTCCCGCGCGGTCGCGGGCTTCAAGTAGTCGAAAATCTCCTCGAGCGGGAAGCTGTGCTGCGAGCCGAGCGAGAGGACGATCGCCTCCTCGTTCGCGGCCGCCTGGAGCTCGAACCCGAACCCCACGCAGAACTTCTTGCGGAGCGCGAGGCCCCACGCCCGGTTGATCCTCGAGCCGAACGGCGCGTGCACGACGAGCTGCATGCCGCCGCTCTCGTCGAAAAAGCGCTCCGCGATGACGCGCTTCTGCGTCGGCACTTCCCCCAGGACGCGCCGGCCCTCGGAGACGTAGTCCGCGATCTGGACCGCTCCTCCCTCCGGAAGGCCCTCGCCGCAGGCGGACCGGAGGAAGCCGGACATCTCCGCCTCCGACCCCGCGCACGACTCGCGCATCGCGGCGATCTCCGACGCGAGCTCGCGCGTCCTGCCGGGCCCCTCGCCGAGCCAGAACGGGAGCGACGGCGGCTGGCCCTTCGCGTCGGCGACGCGGACGACGCCGGGCTCGACCCGCAGGATGCGCCACGACGCGTTCCCGAGCTGGAAGATGTCGCCGCCGTTCGACTCGATCGCCCAGTCCTCGTTCACGGTGCCGACGAGCGTTCCCTCGGGCTCGAGCCGAACCTGGTAGTCCGCCGTGTCCGGGATCGCGCCACCCGAGAGGAGCGCGGCGAGGCGCGCGCGCTTCGTCGCCATGAGCCGCGAGTTGACGCCGTCGCGGTGGAGGAGCGCGCCGCGCCCCTTCGAGTGGAGCGCGACGACGCGGTCGAAGTCCTCGCGCGGCAGGTCGCGGTAGGGCCACGCCCGGCGCAGGCAGTCGAAGAGGGCGGGCTCGTCCCACGCCTCCGCGACGCAGGCGGCGACGACCTGCTGCGCGAGGATGTCGAGCGGCCGCGGCGGAATCGGGGTGCGGTCGAGGATCGCCGCGCGGACGCACTTCAGAAGAGCCGCCGCCTCGACGAGCTCGTCGAGCGTGAGGGGAAAGAGGCGCCCCTTCGGGACTTTCGCGAGCGCGTGGCCCGCGCGGCCGACGCGCTGGAGGAGCGTGGCGATCGACCGCGTCGCGCCCACCTGCACGACGAGGTCGACGTCGCCGATGTCGATCCCGAGCTCGAGCGACGCGGTCGCCACGAGCGCCCGCAGCCGGCCCGCCTTCAAGCGCTCCTCGGCGTCGAGGCGGCGCTCGCGGGAGAGGCTTCCATGATGGCTCGTGACCGCGTCCTCGCCGAGGAGCGGCGTGAGACGGCCGGCGATCCGCTCCGCCATCTTGCGCGTGTTGACGAACACGAGCGTCGTCCGGTGCGCGCGGACGAGGTCGGCGATCCGGGAGTAGATCTCCTCCCACTGTTCGTGCGAGCACACGGTGCCGAGCGGAGAGGGCGGAACTTCGATCGCGAGGTCGAGATTGCGAAACGTGCCGGCGTCGACGAGCGTGCACTCGCGCCCGGCGCCGACGAGAAAGCGGCCGACCTCGTCGAGAGGCTTCTGGGTCGCGGAGAGCGCCACGCGCTGTACGGGCCGGCCAGCGAGCGCTTCGAGCCGCTCGAGAGAGAGCGCGAGGTGACTTCCCCGCTTGTCCCGCACGAGCGCGTGGATCTCGTCCACGATCACGGTGCGGACCGTGCGGATCATCCCGCGCCCGCCGTCGCTCGTGAGGAGCAGGTAGAGCGACTCCGGCGTCGTCACGAGGATGTGCGGAGGCCGCCGGAGCATGGCCGTGCGCTCCGACGACGGGGTGTCGCCCGTGCGGACGAGGACGCGGACTTCCGGAACCGACGGGTCCGCGGCCCGGACCTCCGCGAGCGGGCGGCTCAGGTTCTTCTGGACGTCGTTCGACAGCGCGCGCAGCGGCGACACGTAGAGGACCTGCGTCTCGTCCGCGAGCGCGTCGCCCTGGCGGATGAGCGAGTCGATCGCCGAGAGAAACGCGGCGAGTGTCTTCCCGGAGCCGGTCGGCGCCGCGATGAGCGTGTTCTTTCCCTCGCGGATCGGCGGCCAGCCGTCGCGTTGCGGCGCCGTCGGCTCGCCGAGATGCGCGGCGAACCAGTTCCGAACGGCGGGGTGGAAGGGGGCGAGAAGGGTCACCGGATCACCGCGCGCGATCTTAACCGCGGCGTCCGTCGGGCAGAAGCTCTCAGGCGGCCGGCAGAGCGATCCGCCTCCGCGCGATGAGCTCGCAAGCGTATCCGCCGAGGAGCGCAGCCACGACGAGCGTCAGCGAACCGGCCAGGTCGTACCAGAGGGGATCGCTGCTCACGCCGGAGGTCACGACGAACGTCGTGTCGATCGCCAGGGGAATCAGAAGGCCGGCGGCGTGGGACAGCCGCGGACGACCGCCCACCCACGCGGAGACGAAGCCTCCGCAGAAGCCGACGACGAAGGCGGCCACGCTCGCGATCGCGAGCACGGTTCCGCTCGACTTGTAGTACCCGATCCCACCGAGGAGCGTCTCGAAGGCGAGGGTCGTGCCGGCGACGATCACCGCGTATCCGGCGAGGACCGCCGCGACGCTGCGGAGCGCTCGAAGAACCGGGCCGCGCATGCTCTCCCGTAGCTACGGCGCCGCGATTCGGAAGTTCAACGAACGGCCTCGATTCAGCATCCTTCCCGTCCGCGTCGCGGCGGCCCGGAAAAAGAAAAGCGCCCGCCGAATGGCGGGCGCCTCTCGTCGGGTCCGACTCGACGATCAGTGTCCCGCGCCGATCTGGTCGAGGAGCGTCCCCATGTCGAAGTAGTGACGCACCGACTTGACCCTGTCATTCGCCACTTCGACCACCTGGCAGGCGCGCAGCTCGATTTTTTTCCCAGTCGCCGGAATCTCCCGGTCGGGCATCATCAGCGAGCCCTTGTGGGTCCCGGTCCACGTGATCTCGAGCACCGCGGTGTTGCCGCTGACGACCTCCGAGCGGAACGTGGCGCGGGAATCGGGCAACGCCGTGGCCCATCCCTTCCAGGCGGCCAGGACGTCGTCGACCCCCTGGACCTTCCGTTGCGGTCCGACCTCTTCGTATACGACCTCCGGAGCGAGGGCCGCTCGCGCCCGGTCCCAGTCCTTTTCGTTGTAGGCGATGACCTGCTCCTTCGCGAGGTCGACGACGGATTTCTGTGCCATGACACTTCTCCTTTCGAAAAAAATCCCTGTTGCGAACGCTTCCCGTCGCCCGCGCCCGGAGTCGTTCCGTGCTGTTCTCGGCGACCCGACCGACGGAGCGGTGAGACGCTCGACATCGGGCCCGCCGAATCCACGCGGGCGGCCCTTTTACCCTATCACTCACAAGGATGAGCTTGCGCGACCCGAGGCGCCGTGCCTCGTTTCAGTCATACATTCCGTCCGCGTACCACTTCTCGCTCGCGCGGTCGCGGTAGATCCGGTAGAGCCCTCCCGTCGCGAGCTCGACGTCCCAGTA
>DASRPJ010000056.1:0-9959 GCA_035646435.1 Thermoanaerobaculia bacterium
CGCGGCCGCTTCGAGCTGCGCAAGGCCGCGGTGGCCCTCGAGAAGGAGCTTTTCTAGAGAATGCTTTCCTTCAAGGAAATCAGAGAGCTGATCGATCTCGTCGCCGAGCGGGGGCTGGCCGGTCTCGAAATCGAGCGGTCCGGATTCCGCCTCCGCATCGAAGGGGGCCGTCCCGCGGCCGCGAACGCAGGTCTCGGCGCCGCGGCGGAGCCGACCTCGGTGACGCTCCCGCCGGCGGGTTCCGGGGCGGCGTCCGCGGTCCCGGCGGCGAAGGAGGCGGAAGACGTCCACGTGATCACGTCGCCGATCGTCGGGACCTTCTACCGCTCCCCTTCGCCGGAGTCCGACCCGTTCGCCGAGGTCGGCGAAAAGGTCGGGCGGGGAAAGATCCTCTGCATCATCGAATCGATGAAGCTGATGAACGAGATCGAGTCGGACGTCGAGGGCGAGATCGTCGCGGTCTACGCCCGCAACGGGCAGCCGGTCGAGTACGGGGAGAAGCTCTTCGGGATCCGACTGGCCGCCTGAGTGTTCAAGAAGATCCTGATTGCGAACCGGGGGGAAATCGCCCTCCGGGTCATCTCGGCCTGCCGCGAGCTCGACATCAAGACGGTCGCGATCTACAGCGAAGCGGACCGCGATGCGCTCCACGTCCGATATGCGGACGAGGACGTCTGCGTGGGGCCTTATCCGTCCGCCGCGTCGTATCTGAACATCTCGGCCATCGTGTCGGCGGCGGAGATCACCGAGGCCGACGCCATCCACCCCGGTTACGGTTTCCTTTCGGAAAACGCCTACTTCGCCGAGATTCTTCACGACTGTCACATCGCCTTCATCGGTCCGTCCCCGGAAGCGATGCGGAAGATGGGGGACAAGTCCCTCGCGCGCCGAACGGTGGCCGCGGCGGGCGTCCCCACGGTGCCCGGCTCTCCCGGACCGGTCGACTCGGTGGACGAGGCGCTCGCGTTCGCGCGCAAGGCCGGTTACCCCGTCATCCTCAAGGCGTCGGCGGGGGGCGGCGGCCGCGGCATGCGGGTGGCGCGGGACGAGCGCGAGCTCTCCGGCGCCTACGAGACGGCTCGAGCCGAGGCGGAGAAGGCCTTCTCCAGCTCCGAGGTCTACCTCGAAAAGTACCTGGACGCCCCGCGGCACATCGAGTTCCAGATCTTCGGCGACTCCCACGGAAACGTCGAACACCTGGGCGAGCGGGAGTGCTCGATCCAGCGCCGGCACCAGAAGCTGATCGAGGAGGCGCCCTCGCCGGTGCTCACGTCGGAGCTGCGCGAGAAGATGGGCGCGGCGGCGATCGCCGCGGCGAAGGCGGTCAACTACACCAACGCGGGGACGATCGAGTTCCTGCTCGACTCGCAGGACCGCTTCTACTTCATGGAGATGAACACCCGCCTCCAGGTCGAGCACCCCGTGACGGAAGAGGTCACGGGCGTCGACATGGTCAAGGAGCAGATCAACGTCGCTGCGGGCCTGCCCCTCTCGTTCGCCGGCCGCGAGCTCAAGCCGCGCGGCCACGCGATCGAGTTCCGAATCAACGCCGAGGATCCCGTCACGTTTGCCCCGTCTCCGGGGCGGCTGACGGCCTTTCACCCGCCGGGAGGAATCGGGGTCCGGGTCGACACCGCCGCCTACCAGGGCTACCTGATTCCGTCGCACTACGATTCGCTCATCGCGAAGCTCATCGTTCGGGGAGTCGATCGCGCGGAGGCGATCGCGCGAGCCCGGCGCGCTCTCGACCTCTTCGTGATCGAGGGGATCAAGACGTCGATCCCCGTTCACCGTCGCATCCTCGACGACCCCGACTTCCAGCGGGGGCATCTGTCCACCCGGTTCATGGAACGTTACGCGGCCGCCTCCTGACGCTCGTCTGAGAATCCCCCCGATCTACGCCATCACCGACCGCGCGGCGGCCGGCGGCGCGGACGTTCCCGAGATCGCGTCGCGTCTCTTCTCGGCGGGAATCCGCTTCCTCCAGGTCCGGGAGAAAACGCTGCCGGATCGCGAGCTCCTCGAAGCGGTCGAGGAATGCCGCCGGAGCGGGGCGGAGCACGGCGGCACCGTCCTCGTCGACGATCGGATCGACGTCGCCCTGCTTGCCGGCGTCGGGGTCCACCTGGGTGAGCACGACCTGTCGCCGGGCATCGCGCGGGACCTTCTTCCCCCGGGAGCGACGGTGGGAGTCTCGACCCACGACGTCGACGCGGCCCGGCGGGCGTTCGCGGACCCGTCCTCCGACTACGTCGCGTTCGGACCCGTTTTCGACAGCGGAACCAAGCCGGGTCGCGTGGCGCGGGGGATCGACGCGCTCGCGGACGTGGCGCGCGCGAAGACGAAGCCCCTCGTCGCGATCGGGGGGATCACGGGGGAGCGCCTCGAGGCGGTCTTCGACGCGGGCGCCGACTCCGCGGCGGCGATCGGCGCCCTCGCCTCCGGGGGACGGCTCGAAGAGAACGCGCGCGACCTCCTCGACCGCGCCCGGAGGCGCGCGCCGCCCGGCCGCCTCTATCTCGTCGGCTTCATGGGAAGCGGGAAGACTTCGATCGGCCGCCGGGTGGCCGAGCGCCTCGCCGTTCCGTTCGTCGACCTCGACACGGAGCTCGAGCGCACGTCCGGGCTGACCGTTCGTGCTTTCTTCGAGTCCGCAGGCGAGCCGGCGTTCCGAGAGCGCGAGTCCGCTTTTCTCGACGGCACGGAGGCGCTGTCCGACGCCCTCGTCTCGGGGGGAGGAGGATCGTTCGTCACCGAGAGGAACCGGCGGGCGATCGCCCGGCTCGGCTCCGCGGTCTTTCTCGACGTCCCGTTCGAGCGGATCCGGGAGCGGCTGGCGGGAAAAACGGATCGCCCGCTGTTCGCGTCGGTCGAGGAGGCCGCGCGACTCTTCGCGGAACGGGAGCCCTTCTATAGAATGGCTCCCGTGCGGGTCGCGCTGACGGGGCGCGAGTCGATCGAAGAGTCCGCCGACAAAGTGCTCTCCGCGGTATACGACCGCCGGGAGCTGGGAGGTCCCAGGCTCGGTTAATTATGGGGTCTGACCCCGAAGGGGTCAGATCCCTCCCCGGTGACCGGGCGGTGAGCATGCGATACCTCATACTTTCGGATATTCACTCCAACGAGGAGGCGTTCACGGCCGTCCTCGGCCGCGCGGCGCGCCGCAAGCACGACCGCGTCGTGATCCTGGGCGATTTCGTCGGATACGGGGCCGATCCGAACGCCGTGATCGATCGAGTCCGTCGCATGCGCAAGCGGAAAGCGATGATCCGGGGGAACCACGACAAGGTCGTGTGCGGCCTCGACGCGGGAGAGCTCTTCAATCCGGTCGCTCTCCGGGCGGCCCGCTGGACGACGGGCGCGATCTCGCAGGACAGCCGGAAGTTCCTCGAGGAGCTGCCCATCGGGCCGATCGAGGTGGACGGGGCCTTCGTCATCTGCCACGGCTCGCCGCGCGACGAGGACGCCTACATCTTCTCGGACTACGACGCGTATCTGAACTTCAACTCTTCCGACGCGAACGTCTGCTTCTTCGGGCACAGCCACATTCCCTCGGTGTTCACCCTGGAGCCGCACGGAATCCGGGTCGACGTCATCCGGGGCGGACGCGTCCGGATGCGGTTGAAGCGCGATTCGCGCTACCTGATCAACCCGGGATCGATCGGCCAGCCGCGCGACCGCAACCCCGCGGCGTCCTTCGCCTTCTACGACAGCGAAGAGCGCGTCGTGACGTTCGAGCGGGTTTCCTACGACGTCGAAAAGGCCCGGGAAAAGATCCATCGCGCGGGCCTCCCGGGGATGCTCGGCGACCGGCTCCTGATGGGGGCGTAAACACGCTCTTCCGGAAGCCGCCGGGCCTCGTATAATTCGCGCGTTTTCCCTGCTTCAATCGAAAGGACGCGTTCAATGGCTTCTCGTAGAGCGTGGAGTCCTCTTGCCGGGGCGTTCCTCGTCCTGGCGGCGACGGTCCGTTGCGGGACCGCCCCGGCTTCCCCGGACGCCCCGGTCATCCGGCCTTCCGCACCCGTTCGGACCTTTGCGGGCGCCGCGGAGGCCGAGGCGGCGCTTCTCGAGCTCGAAGACCGTCGCGCTTACGACGCGTCGACGCTCGAGTCCGCCGCGCGGTCGACGGATCCGGCCGTCCGCGCCCGGGCCGCGCTCGCGCTCGGCCGGATCGGGGACCCGCGCGCCCGCCCGCTCTTGGTCGCGCTCCTCGCCGACACTTCCCGCGACGTCCAGGCCGCCGCGGCTTTCGGCAGCCAGATCCTCGGCGATTCGACGGTCACGTCGGAGATCGCGCCCCTCCTCGGCAGCGCGGACGCCACCGTCGTGGCCGCCGCCGCGAAGGCCGTCGGCTTCCTCGCGCGCGGAGACGGGCAGGACGCGCTCGTGGCCGCCCTGGGCCGGGCGGCTTCGCCCGAGCCGCGCGCGACGATCCTTCGATCGCTCTGGCGTTTCGCCGCGCCGGCGACCGAGGCCGCGGCGCTCGCGCACGTGAGCGATCCGGACCCCCGGGTCCGTTTCGGCGCGGTCTACGCCATCGCGCGGAAGCCTCTCGAGAGCTCTCTCCCCGCTCTGACCACCGCGCTTTCCGACAGCGAGGCGGACACGGCCGCCTATGCGGCGCGCGCGCTGGGCGTCCTCGCGAAGCCCCAGTCGATCGAGCCGCTCCTCGCCTCGCTCGACAGCGGGAAGGTTCCGCTCGTGACGAACGCCCTCGTGGCGCTCGAAGGGATCCTCGAGAAGAACCCCGGCGCGACGGTCGCCAAAGACAAGGTCGCCCGCATCGTGACGCTCGCCGGAGACGCGAACCCGAACGTGGCCGTGCCCGCCCTCACGCTGTTGCGGCAGTTCGCCGGCGGGGATCGGGACGTGTTCCGCCGTCTCTGGTCGATCGCGACGACGGGCGCCGGCCGGCGGCGCCAGGCGGCGCTCCTCTCTTCCGCCGCCGTGCTGCGCGACAGCGCCTACCCCGCGCTCGAGACGGCGGCGAAGTCGTCCGAGCCGACGCTTCGGGGCGCCGCGGCCGAGGCGCTCGCCTATCTCTCGTTCGCGAAAGCGGCCCCGTTGAGACAGACTCTGATCGCCGACCCGCACCCGCTCGTGCGGGGCGCGGTCCTCGGGAGTCTCGGGACCGCGGAAGCGGTCCAGGCAAGCCGGCCCCTCGTCGAACGGGCGCTCGCCGACTCCGACTCCGGCGTCAAGGCCGCCGCGATCGAGGCGCTCACCCGGTCCGCGAACCCCGCCATTCTTCCGCTTCTCTCCGATGCGGTCGCGAAGGCGGCGTCGGCGGCGGAGCCGGACGTCCCGATCGCCGTCATCGGCGCGGCCGAGAAGTTCCGCAGCGACCCGGCGGCCCGGGCGCTCGTCGAAACCCTCTATCGGCACCCGAGCCCGCTCGTCTCCCGGCTCGCCCGCCGGTCGCTCGTCCAGAACTTCCGGGGGGATCCCGCGGCGTTTCCCCTCCGCGAGTACAAGCCCTCGCGCGCGGCGCCGGATTATCTTTCTCTCCTCGCGGAAGCGGCGAAGCCCCTCGTCGCGACGGTCGAAACGGCCCGCGGCAGCTTCCAGATCCGTCTCGCGGGCCGCGCCGCGCCGCTCACCGTGACGAACTTCGCCGCCCTCGCCCGCCGCGGCTACTTCGACGGCGCCGCGTTTCACCGGGTCGTCCCCAACTTCGTGATCCAGGACGGCGACCCGACGGGCACCGGAAACGGCGGGCCCGGCTACGAGATCCGCGACGAGCTGAACCCGATCGAGTACGCCGAGGGGACCGTCGGCATGGCCCTGTCGGGCCCGGACACCGGCGGCAGCCAGTGGTTCGCGACGCACGCGCCGCAGCCGCACTTGGACGGGATCTACACGGTCTTCGGTCAGGTCGTCGCCGGGCAGGAAGTCGTGGAGAGGATCGAGCAGGGAGACCGCATCACCCGGGTGGTCGTCGCCGAGGCGCAATAGATCGACCGCGCGCCGTGTATCCGTTCGCGCGGGCGCTCCAGTTCGTCGGCCTCCTCGTCGCCGGGATCGGGTTCTTCGACGGCGTCATCGGGGGCCACGTGCGACGGGAGCTCGTGTTCCTCGCCGCGGGCGCCGCGATCTTCTTTCTCGGCCGGGCGCTTCAGCCGCGGCGCTGATACACTCGCCCGCCAACTCCACGACATTCACGGGGGAAAATCTTGGCGACCCGTTCGGGCGAAGAGGTCGAGCTCGCGACTCCCGAGGAGCCGGCCGTCGAGGAACGCGTGAAGGCCGGCGTCGTTCTCGCGACGCGCGCCCTCCCGGAACCTTCACTCGAGACCCTCCGGCCCGACCACGACGTGCGCGTGCTCGGCTACGGTCCGAACGAACACGAGCTGGCCGCGGAAGTGGGCGACGTCGACGCGCTCATCACGCTCGTATCGGACCCGGTAACGGAAGCGGTCATCCGGGCCGCGCCCCGTTTGAAGATCATCGCGAACTACGCGGTCGGGGTGAACAACGTCGATCGGGCCGCGGCGGCGGCCCGGGGGATCGTCGTAACGAACACGCCGGGAGTGCTCACCGACGCGACGGCCGACCTGACGATGGCGCTGCTCCTCGCGCTTTCCCGGCGGGTCATCGAAGGTGACCGGATGGTCCGGGCGGGGGGTTTCGCCGGATGGGCGCCGGACCTCCTCCTCGGTCGCGAGTTGAAGGGGAAAGTCCTCGGAATCGTGGGACCCGGCCGCATCGGACGGGGCGTCGCGCGGCGCGCGCGGGGGTTCGGAATGACCGTCGTGGCCTTCGGCCGGTCGCCGCGCGACGAGAACGATCCGGACGATCCGCCTCGAGTCTCGTTCGAGGAGCTCCTCCGGCGCGCCGACGTCGTATCGCTCCACGTCCCGTTGAACGACGACACCCGTTACCTCTTCGACCGCGAAACGCTCCTCAAGATGAAGCCGGGCAGCTTCCTGTTGAACACCGCCCGGGGCGGGCTCGTCGACGAGTCGGCGCTCATCGCGAGCCTCGAGTCGGGGCACCTGGGCGGCGCCGGCCTCGACGTCTACGAGAACGAGCCCGCGGTGCTGCCGGGCCTGCTCGACAACGACCGCGTCGTCCTCATGCCGCACGCGGGCAGCGCGACGACCGAAACCCGGAGGGAGATGGCCCGGATGGTGGTCGAGGACGTCCGGCGCGTGCTGGCGGGGGAGAAGCCGCTTCGCGCCGTGCCGCCGGATCCGGTCAAGCGGTGAGGTCCCCCACGTGAAGAGCCGGGAGCCTCACGGAGGGTTCAGCGCGCTCGATTCCGCGGCCGACCGCGTCGTGCGGCGCATGTCGTCCGGCGAGAGCGCGCTCCTGTGGATCCAGGCTCGCTGGCCCCGGATCGTCGGGGAGCCGCTCTCCCGCAAGATCGTCCCCGCCGGGCTCTCCGGCCGGCGTCTCACGCTCTCGCTGCTCGATCCGGCGTGGAGGAAGCCGGTCGAAGCCATGCTTCCCGAGATCGAGCGCAAGCTCGCCCACGAAGTTCCGCAGGTCCGGCCCCGGGTCTCCCTGAAGTCGGCGTGACGCCTCGAACGAGGGAGGGCGCCACGAAGCTGCCTCCGTTCGCGCGGCCGGTCGCGGGGGGCGTCGAGCTTTCGATCAAAGTCGTCCCGGGCGCGTCCCGTTCCGAGGTGGCCGGAGTTCTCGGGGACCGACTGAAGGTTCGCGTGGCCGCCCCCGCGGAAAGCGGGAGGGCGAACCGCGCCGTGGAAGAGCTTCTCAAGGCGTGGCTCGGGGCGAAGGAAGTCGAGATCGTCGCGGGTCGGTCGGGGCGCGAAAAAACCGTTCTCGTCTCGGGAGTCGTCGTGTTTCCGGAGCCCTGAGCTACTATCCGCGCAAGGAGAGATCGTAAATGTCCGTTCGCGCGCCCGGTTCCCGCCCCCGGCTCGTCACGATGGCCCTCACGGGCCTCCTCCTGCTCTTCGCATCGAGCCCGGCGCTCGCGGGGGGTGGGACGTTTCTCGGTCCGACTCCCTACGTCTCGGTCGCGAACAGCCCCTTCCTGGCGGACTTGAGCGCGGGAAGCATGTACCTGGACACCTTCGAGTGCGGTGCGGTCGTCGTCCCCGGTATCACGCTCTCGGCCGGCACGGTCATCCCGCCGGGGTTCGAGGGCAACATCGATTCCGTGGACGCGGACGACGGCGCGATCGACGGCTCCGGCCTTGGCGGACATTCGTTGTTCTCGGGCAGCGGATCCGCCGGCATCACCGTCACGTTCAGCCAGGCGACGCTCGGAGCCTTTCCGACCCGGGTCGGCATCGTGTGGACGGACGGCAGCGGGACGACGACGTTCGAAGCCTTCGATGCTCTCGGCGCGTCGCTCGGCACGGTCGGCCCGGTCGACATCGCGGACGGCTCGAACTCGGGGACGACCGCGGAAGACCGGTTCTTCGGGGTGATCTTCGCCGGAGGCATCTCGGCGATCCGCATCTCGAACACGGCCGGCGGGATCGAGGTCGACCACCTTCAGTACGGCTTGTACGACGTGGGCAAGGTCGGCTGCGGGGTTCCGACACCCGTCCCGACCGCGCTCGTCACGGGCACTCCGACGAGCACTCCGACGAGCACTCCGACGGGCGCGCCGACGAGCACGCCGACGAGGACGCCCACGAGCACGGCGACTGCCGTCGCCGCGACGCAGACGCCGATCCCGGCTCCGGTTGCGGGCCCCGCCGTCCCGACCCTGTCCTTTCCGATGCTGGCGCTCCTCGCGATCGGTCTCGCCGGAGCGGCGATCCTTCTGATCCGAGGGACCTAAAGAGAGAGCGGGAGGGCTTTCGCCCGGTCAGGCGTACAGGCCGCGCACCATCGTGTCGTGCGCGACGCGGGAGATCCCGAGCATGTACGCGGCGATCCGGAAGGTGACGTCGTACTTGTCCGCCATCGCGGCGACGTCCCGGAAGGACTGGCACATGATGTCCTCGAGCCGCTCGTTGACCTCCTGCTCGCGCCAGAAGAACCCGGCGCGGTCCTGCACCCACTCGAAGTAAGAAACCGTCACGCCGCCGGCGTTTGCGAGGATGTCGGGCACGACGAGGACCCCCTTCTCGTGGAGGATCTCGTCGGCTCGCTGCGTCGTCGGACCGTTCGCGCCCTCGACGATGATCTTCGCCCGGATGTTCGCCGCGTTGCGCCCCCGGATCTGATTCTCGTTCGCGGCGGGGATCAGGATGTCGCACTCGAGCTCGAGGAGCTCCTCGTTCCCGATCTTCGTCACGCCGGAGATTCCGTCGAACGTCTTCTTCTTCTCGTAGTGCTTGACGATGGCGGGAAGGTCGAGCCCCTGCTCGGAGAAGATGCCGCCGTTGATGTCCGACACCGCGAGCACCCGGGCGCCGGCCTCGTGGCACATCCGCGCCGCGACGGAGCCGACGTTGCCGAACCCCTGGACGACGACCCGGCTTCCGGAGAGGGTGAAGCCGCGGAGCGGAGCGGAGTCGCGCGCGATCAGCATGAGCCCCCGGCCCGTCGCATCCACGCGCCCCCGCGATCCGCCGAGGGAGAGGGGCTTGCCCGTTACGACGGAAGTGACGGTGTGGCGGGCGTGCATCGAGTACGTGTCCATGATCCAGGCCATCGTCTGGGAGTTCGTCCCCATGTCGGGCGCCGGCACGTCCTTCTCCGGGCCGAAGAGGTCCATGAGCTCCGCCGTGTAGCGGCGCGTGATCCGCTCGAGCTCTCCCCTCGAAAGGCTTCCCGGGTCGCAGATGACGCCGCCCTTCGCGCCGCCGAACGGGATGTTGACGACCGCGCACTTCCACGTCATCCAGGCGGCGAGGGCGCGGACCTCGTCGAGATTGACGTTCTTGTCGAACCGGATGCCGCCCTTGCCCGGGCCGCGAGCGATGTTGTGGAGGACCCGGTATCCGATGAAGACCTCGATGTGACCGTCGTCCATGACGATCGGAATCGACACCTTCGTCTCCCGAACCGGCTCGCGGAGGACCTTGTAGAGG
>DASRPJ010000057.1:0-5712 GCA_035646435.1 Thermoanaerobaculia bacterium
GCGTGGCCGATGCCGATCCACCAGACGAAGTTGATGATGTCGAACGCCCAGCCGACCGGGACGTTGTTGCCCCAGATCCCGATGCCGGTCAGCAGCAGTTTGCCGATCGTCATGTTCAGGACGAGGAGGAGGACGAACGCGACACCGAAGCCGAGGAACCATCCGATCGGCGTCCGCTTCGTGAGGACCGTGTGGCTGATGACGTCGGTGACGGTATCGAACGTATGGCCGGGCGCGATGACCGCCGGCGTCCTGGCCATCAGCGCGCTCGCGTCGCTCGTCGCGGCGATCCGGTGATGCGGCTGCTCGAGCTTGTCCGCCATCAGTGCCCTTCCTCGGCCGCCGCGGCCCGCGCGGATTCGATCTCGGTGTTCGGGTTGCGCACGATGGCGAGGTACTCCGTCCGCGGCCGCGTGCCGAGGTCCGCGAGCAGACCGTAAGAGAGGGGCGACCCGCGGAGCTTCGAGACGCGGCTCTCCGGGTCGGCGAGGTCGCCGAAAGTGATCGCCTCGGCGGGGCACGCCTGCTGGCAGGCCGTGACGACGTCGCCGTCGCGCACGCGCCGGTTCTCGAGCTCGGACCGGATCTTTCCCTCGTTGATCCGTTGAACGCAGTACGTGCACTTCTCCATCACCCCGCGCCACCGGATGGTGACGTCCGGGTTCGCGAGCATCCGCATGCTCGGAGCCCGGTACTGCGTGGAGTAGTGGTAGAAGTTGAAGCGCCGCACCTTGTACGGACAGTTGTTCTGGCAGTACTTCGTGCCGACGCAGCGGTTGTAGACCATGTCGTTCAACCCCTCGGCGCTGTGCACGGTCGCGGCGGTGGGGCAGACGAGCTCGCACGGCGCCGTCTCGCAGTGGACGCAGGCGACCGGCTGGAACGCGTGGGACGGGTTCGCGGGATCGCCGTCGGCGTAGTGGTCGATCCGGAGCCACTGCATCTCGCGCCCGCGCACGACCTGGTCCTTGCCGACGACCGGCACGTTGTTCTCCGCGTTACAAGCGACGACGCACGCGTTGCAACCGACGCAGCTCGAGAGGTCGATCGCCATTCCCCACGCGTACGTATAGGAAGGGTGCGCCGGATAGAGCGAGAGGCCCGGCGCAGGCTCGTGGCCCATCTCGTGGATCAAGCCCGGCTCGCGGCGGAGCTCCTCGATTCCGGCGGAGCGCGCGAGGGGCCTTCCCTCCATCGACTGGTTCGGCTGGGTGACGGCGATCGGGTACGTCTCGCCGGTCTTCGCGAGCTCCACGGCCGCCGCGGACCAGAGCGCCGCCGCCGGCCGGATCGAGTACGCGTCGAAGCCGGCGCCCGAGCCGAGCTTTCCGGCCTTCGCGCGGCCGTAACCGAGCGCCACGCCGACGGAGCCGTCCGGATGGCCGGGCACGATCCAGATCGGAGCTGCGACCCGGCGGCCCGCGACCGAAAGGGACACGACGTCGCCGCTGGCAACCCCGAGCCGCGACGCCGTGGCGGGGGAAACCGCCGCGACGTTGTCCCACGTGACCTTGGTGATCGGCTTCGGGAGCTCCTGGAGCCAGCCGTTGTTCGCGAACCGGCCGTCGTGGATCGTGGGATCCGCGCGGAAAGTGATCTCGAGGGAGCCGGCTCCGGGGGCGCCCGCAGGCGGGATCGAAGACGCGCTCAGGGCTCTCGAAGGCAGCGCCGTCCCCGGGATCACGCCGTCGTGGAGCGCCCGCCTCCACGCGCTCTCGAAATCGGGTCCGAGCCGCTCCCGCCACGTGTCCCGGACGAGCTCGTAGCCGGAGCGCTCCGGGTCGGCCGACAGCGCGCCGAGCACCTCGTGCGCGGAGCGGCCCCCGTAGAGCGGCGCGATCAGGGGCTGGACGACCGTCGCGGTGCCGTCGAAGGCGCGCGCGTCGCTCCACGCTTCGAGGAAGTGCGCCTCCGGGACGTGCCAGTGACAGTGGTCGGACGTCTCGTCGTTCTCGAGCGACAGGTGGACGCGGCGGGGCGCCTTCGCGAGCGCCGCCGTGAACGGGAAGTCGGCGGGCGCCGTGAAGACGGGGTTGCCGCCGAGGATCAGGAGCGTCGAAACGCGTCCGGCTCCGAGATCCGAGACGAGGCGGCGAAGCGAGGCGAGCTGGTCCTCCGGGTTCGCCTCGACCGGGTCGGTGTACAGGACGGTCCGGCCCCCGTTGCCGAGGAAGGAGTTCAGCGCGTGCGCGATCGCGTGAACGGCGGGCGGCTGGTTCTCTCCGGCGAGGACGAGGCCGCGGCCCCGGCGCCTCGTCAGGTCCGCAGCGACCGCGCGCGCGAAGGGGTCCGCGGCGTACGGGCCGCCGGACTCGCCGGTGCCGGCGGGCGGACCGAGGCCGACCGATGCGGCGACGGCGCGGGCGAACGGCTCGACTTCCGAGTACCGGAGAGGCCGCCGGTGGTCGGCGCGCGCACCGGTGGCCGTCATCGCGCTCTCGACGACGTAGAGCCGGTTCGGCTCGGTGCCTCCCGCCGCGCCGGTCCGCCGCCTCGCCGCGAACGCGCGCGCATCGACGAGGCGGGTCGGCCCCGACGCGAGGAAGTCGTGGTCGAGCGAGAGGATCACGTCGGCCTCCGCGAGCCGCGGGATCGCGTTGACCGGCGACCCGAACGCCAGCCTCGCGCCCTCCCGGGCGTTGTCGCGGCCGGCCGGCTCCCACTGGTGCCAGCGCGCGGCGGGCAGCGCCGCGAGGATCTCCGCGATCTGTCGCGCGAGCGTGGGAGAGGTGACGGTCTCGGTCAGGATCGCGAGGCCCGCCCCGGAGCTCGCGCGTTCCTCCTCGAGAACGAGCCGCATCTCCCCCAGGAAGGAGGACCACGGGCGGATCTCTCCGAGGTGAAGGATCGTCTGCGAGCGGTCGGGGTCGTAGAGGGAGAGGACGGAGGCCTGCGCGAACGCGTCCGTCGCGCCGAGGCTCGCGGGATGGAGCGGATTCCCCTCGACCTTCGTGGGCCGGCCCATGTGGCTTTCGGCGAGGAGTCCCGTCGCGAAGCCGCCGACCGTCATCGCGGTCGCGTAGAAGAGCGGTTTGCCCGGGACGATCTCCTCGGGCTGCCGGACGTACGGGACGATCTTTTCCGCCGGCTGCCGGGTGCACCCGGTGGCGCCGGCGAGCGCGAGGGACGCGCCGACGAACTTCAGGAGGTCGCGGCGGTCGAGGCCGGGAGGAATGCCGGGAGCGTGGCCGGCCTCCGGCCGGGCCGCGGGGTGAACGGGGAGGTCCCTCTTCATCGGTGACACGTCGAGCAGCTCGTCAGGACCATCTCGTCTCGAATGCCGTACTCCCTCTTGAGGCGCGCGCCGAGCACGGCCTGATCCTCCGAAGGCACCCAGCCCATCGTGAAGATCTCGTCCTTCGGGCGCAGGTGCTTCTCCGGGTTCCGGTGGCAGTCGAGGCACCAGGCCATCTGGAGCGACGACGCCTGGTACATGAGGGGCATCTGGTCCACCCGGCCGTGGCAGCTCTCGCATCCCACGCCCTTGTTCACGTGGATGGAGTGGTCGAAGTAGACGAAGTCGGGCAGGTCGTGGACGCGCGTCCACTCGATCGACTTGTCCGTGCGAAAGCTCTCGCGGACCGGCTCGAGATAGGGGCTCTGCGCCCAGATCTGCGAGTGGCAGTTCATGCACGTCTTCGTCGCCGGAATCCCCGCGAAAGCGGCCTTCTCGACGGACGTGTGGCAGTACCGGCAGTCGATCCCGATCGACGCGACGTGGTGGGCGTGCGAGAACTGGACCGGCTGCTCGCGGGCGATCGTCTGCTGGGTCGTGTAGGGCGATGCCTCGAGGTCGTAGAAGAGCCAGAGCAGGATGGCGAAGAAGAAAACCGCGCCGAAAATCGAGACGCGCGAGAGAAAGTTCGTGCTGCGGTGAAAGATTTGGGCCATCGAACAGCGCGGGCCGTAGTCTATATGCGAGAGCGGTAACGACTTCGCCGCCGGATGCAACCGTGGGAAAACGCAAACGCCCGAGACTCTGGAAGGCGCGGTTGCGCCCGCTTCCGCGGCGCCGCCTGCCGCCCGAGCTGCGTCCCGGGCGCATCGGCGAGATCGCCCGCCGATACGAGGGTCTCGCCGATCCGGGCTTTCCGACCCTCCTCTCGCGCGTGGATCAGACCGCCGTCCTCGGCGGGAATTGCGTGGACGTCTACTTCGATGGCGCCTCCGCCTTCCAGGCGATGGAGCGCGACGTGGACGGCGCGCGGACCGAGGTCCTCGTCGAGTCCTACATCTGGAAGGACGACTCGACGGGAGCCCGGGCCCTGGACGCGCTCGGCCGCGCCGCCGCGCGAGGCGTCGCCGTCCGCGCCCTCGCGGACGCCGTGGGCTCCTGGACGACGAAGAAGACCTACTGGGACGAGATGCGCCGGCGGGGGATCGAGGTCCGTCTCTTCGGTCCGTTCCTCCTCCAGCCGTTCCGCGACCACCGCAAGATCCTCGTCGTCGACCGGCGGATCGCCTATTCCGGCGGGATGAACATCGCCGACGAGTACAGCGGGGGCTCGGGAGCCGGCTCGGGCGGCAAGGAAAACCTCGCGTGGCGCGACACGCATGCGCGCGTCGAGGGCGCCGCGGCGTGGGAAATGGCCACCGTCTTTTCCGAAGGATGGAACGACGCGAAGGGGACGCCGCTCGACCTCCAGCCCCTCGAGCCTCCACCGGACGCTCCGGCCCGGGTGCTCGTCCTCGACTCGCGTCCCGGCCGCGGCCACGAGGAGACAGCCTCCGTGCTCGCGGCGGTCGTCGCCGCCGCGCGGGAGCGGATCTGGATCACGAACGCCTACTTCGCGCCGCGCCGCCACGCGATCCGCGCGCTCGCGGGAGCGGTGTCCCGGGGCGTCGACGTTCGCCTCCTCCTGCCCGGCGTGAGCGACGTCCCGATCGTCCGCCACGCGGGGCACGGGTGGTACGGGCCGCTCCGGGACGCCGGCGTGCGCGTCTTCGAGTATCAGCCGGCCATCCTGCACGCGAAGACCGCCGTCGCCGACGACTACGTATCCGTCGTCGGGTCGACGAACCTCGACTTCCGGTCGTTCCACCTGAACGCCGAGTGCAACTTCCTCGTGCTCGACGCGGACGTGGGCGAAACGATGTCGCGCGCTTTCGAGCGGGACCTCGAGTCGTCCCGCGAGATCGACGGGACGTGGCACCGGTCGTTCGTGCACCTCGCGGGCGATCACGCCGCGCGCAAGATGGGGATCGTGCTCTAGAGCGCGCTCCTTCTTTTAGGGGGTCAGGTCTCCACTTACCACTTTAGGTCCTAAGTGGTTGACTGCTAGGGAGTTCAGCGGAGTATTAAGAGCGCGTCTTAAGAAAACTGCGAAATGTCTCAGTCGGTTGATGTTCTTGCCCTAAGTGGTTAATGGAGACCTGACCCCAGCACCTCGGCGAGGTGGAGCGCGCGGCGGCCGGTCGCCTGCGCGATCTGCTCCCGGCAGCTGAAGCCGTCAGCGACGATGAGCGTTCCGGGAGGGGCCTCGCGGACTTCGGGGAGGAGGACCCGCTCGCCGATCGCGAGCGAGACGTCGTAGTGGGACGTCTCGAAGCCGAAGGCGCCCGCCATCCCGCAGCAGCCGGAGTCCGGGACGTCGAAGTCGACGCCGAAGCGGGCGAGTGCCTTCCGGTCCGCCTCGACGCCGAAGACGGCGCGCTGATGGCAGTGGAACTGGACGAGCGCGGTCCGGGCGAGCGGCGCCGGCGCGAAGTCGG
>DASRPJ010000058.1:0-5472 GCA_035646435.1 Thermoanaerobaculia bacterium
GGTGTCCTCACAGAGTCCGTTCGCCGGGTTGCAGGCCGGGACTCCGTTGCAGACGTTGCTGTCGTCGGTGCAGACCGTCGTGACGTGCGCCTGATCGCACGTTCCGGCGCCGTCGCAGCCCGATGTCGTACAGGCGTTGCCGTCCGTGTCGCCACAGGTGGTGCTGTCGGCCGCGTCCGGTCCGTCGTTGCACGCGTCGATGGCTTCGTCGCAGAACTCCGGGCCGTCGCAGACGTTACCGTCGGAGGGGCAATCCACCGGCGTTCCCGGGCTGCATCCGCTCTGGAGGTCGGTGGACGCCGAGAACTGGGCATTGCTGGGGGTCGTGGAGCAGCCGCCGTTGGCTCCGCCGCTGCAGGTGTCGACGACGGTGACCGACGCCTGGTTGCCGAGCGGATCCGGGTCGGCCGGCTGGATCGTGTAGAAGTTCGACCGGAACTGGATGAACTCGCCCGGGTTCAGCGTGCAGGTCTCGGCGCCGCCCAGGTTCGAGCCGGCGTCGCAGCCCGGTCCGGTTCCGCCGGGAGCCGAGGTCACCAGGATGTCGCAGGAGCTCGCCGGCGAGCCGGTGCCGCCGGTGATCGTGTCGCAAGCCTCGGTGACCGTGAGGTCGTCGCAGTGTTCCGACGGGTTGAAGAGCGTGATCGCGCAGTCGACGACGTTGCTGCCCGCCGAGGTCTCGGTGGCGCACTGCTCGGGGCCGTTGCAGAACACGCCGTCGCTGCAGTCCGCGTCGCTCGTGCAGGTGTTCTTGGGCGAGACGCACGACTTGAAGATCGATACGCCGTGGAGGCCCGGTATGCACGTTGTTCCCGCCTCGGCCGCCGCCGGCAAGAGCACAAATGCGCCGACGACCACGAGCACTACGCCCATACATCGCAGAATCGTCCGCAGGTTTTGTGTCATTTCTCCTCCCTCTTTCTTGGGGTTTGGAAACATCCAAAACTCTCGATCCACATCCTCCCGGTACTTCGAATCTCTGGTCCGTGAGGCGAAGTATTGTCCTCGCCGCAAGGGGACTCAATAGGACATTGGTCGTAGCGACCAGCCCCTCCCCCGGGGGCCCACCCTTAACCCGAAACCCGGCTGATCCAGATCCCTTTTCTAGGGTTCCTTCCAGTTCTGGGGGAGGGACCGGACGATTCCGGGGGCCTCCCGCTGGTCGATCGCGCCGCTCGAGAGAGCCGCCCCGTCGATCGTGTCGGCCCTCGCCGAGGTCCCCTGGGAGAGCGCCGCCAGGCCCGGGCCGAGGGAGCGGCGGTAGTCGGTGAAGGTCCCGGTGGGGGAGCCGATGTTGTAGGCCTCTTCCCCCTTCTGAAAGAAGAAGCTGTACCGGAAGGAGGTGCCGCTGGTGGCGCAGGGGGACCCGAGGTCGGGCGTGAAGGTCGCCACGCTCAGGAAGCCCTGGGTCGAGAAGGCGGCCGAAACCGTTTTCTCGTTGGCCGTCTGAAAGTCCAAGCGGAATCCCTGGCCGTCCGAGCCCGGGCCGTCGCCCACGGCGCTCACGCCCCCGGAGGGCGTGATGTTGCGGAGGTCGTCTTCGTCGTACGTCTCCGCCTGTCCGTTGTCGATTACCAGGTGGAGGCGGTTCGGCTTCGTCGGGTCCGCGTTCGGGACCGCGAGGTCGGCCCGGTCTCCGGTGCCGAAGGCGATCCCGACGGGGGTCTTCGTCCGGCCGTACGACACGATTCCGGGCTCGAAGTAGATGGGCTGGATCTGCGTTCCGGCCTTGCTCGCGTCGTAGAGGAGGAAGGGCCGGAAGTCCTTGATCTCCGACCCCGCCAGGAGCTTGCCGCGGCCGCTCGCCAGGTCGGCGGCCAGGGAGAGCTTCCACATGCGCCCGTTGACGTCGCCGACGTACACGACGTCGAGGTAGCCGTCGTCGTCGAGATCCGCGACGGCCGGTGAGCCCGGCACGGGCGCAAAGAGCACCGGCGCGCCGCCGCCGTCCACGCCGGACACCGCCTTGTGAAGGATCTGGCCGGTTTCCACGTCCACGATGTAGAGGGCGCGGCCGCGGGTCGCCGGTTTGAAGGGGGCCACCAACTGATCGGCGGTGAGGATCGTCCCTCCCGGCTGGAACGTGGCGTCGCGGCCGCCGCCGAAGATGACCACGTAGCGGTCTTCGAAGGCGTCCGTGGAATTGATCACCCGGATCCGGCCGAGGACCGGGCGGGACCAGGTCTCTCCCATCTTCGGAATGGTCTCATCGGTGAGCTCCCAGAGGACCTCGGGGTACTTCCTTGCGGTCTCCGTCGCGCCGGCGGTGCAGCTCGCGCTGCCGCCGTTCAGGCAGCCGGGAGAGGCGTCTTTGTTGCCGACGATCGCGCCGTACGTCGGGGACGTGGGAGCGGTGTCGATGTCGTCCGGCTGGGTGACGTCCAGCGCGAAGTAGTGCGGGCCACCCTGTCGGAGGCCGCCGACCACGACCGACCGCCAGACGCGTTTGACGGCGGTCGGGACGCCGTTGTGCCTCGGATCGATGAAGACGTCCGCGGTCCCGAGCGGCCCGTCCACGAAGTATTTGGGCGCCGGCGGCCAGTCGAGCAGGTTCGGGAACCCCTGCATGATCCCCCTGGGCGCGTACGCGAAGATCTCGCGGCCCGTGCCGAGGTCGAACACGTTGTCGAAGGTGCCGCCGTCGTCCCGGTCCCACACGCCCGCATCGAACGCTTCCAGGAATCCGGCGTTCGTCCCGACGAAGAGAACCCTCCGCCGTTTCGCGTGTCTCTCGGCGAAGGCCCGATAGCCGTTCAAGTTCAAGGAGAGGTACTGGAAGTAGCGTGGCGGATCGAGGAGTAGTGGCTCGGAGTGGAAGATGTCGCCGAGCTTGTGAGGATACCCCTTCGGAACGGCCTCGCCGTCCGTTCGGACCTGGGGCGGCGTGAAGGGCGCCGGGATGTCGTCCTGGAAGAAGAAGGAGTACTTCTGTCTCTGGCCGGCGCTCGGTCCGATCGTACCGACGCTCGACGGCTTCACCAGGTTCAGAACCTCGTCGCGGCTCCCGGATCCGGGGGTGATTCCGCCGCGCAGGAACTGGGTCGTTCGCTCGGCGAGGGTGCGCAGGGTCGTGTCGGTCGGCGGAGTGAGCCCCATGTTGCCCATCAGGTCGTCGAAACACGCGCCGGAGCACGTCCCCGTGTCGGGCAGGAAATCCTGCCGCGTGAGCGGAAAGCCCGAACCGCTCGCCCAGACGATCTTCCGGCCGGGCCAGACGCGGACGGCGGGAGCCTTGGCCGACGGCGACAGGGGCGCGGCCGGCAGCCCGGCCGGGGCCTTCTCTCCCAGGTTTCCGACCGGATCGGTGTAACCGAGGACGCGTCCCGCGTCCCAGACCGGTTTGCGAGCGAGCACGGTCGCGTCGTTCGGAACGGTCTCGTCGGGGAACTGGAGAGCCCCCGTCGCCACCGTGGTCAGGGTCGGGATCTTGCCCTGGCCGTCCAGACGGAACGCCTTCAGGAAGCCGTTCCAGATCGACCACTCGGACCGGCTGTCGGTCTCGTTGAAGTGGCTCGCGACAACCGCAGCGATCTGCCCGGTGTCTCCCGAGGCGGCCGCGAAAGCGGGCAGGTTCAGCCCCGCGACGAAGTTCGCGCGCGTCCGATACTCGAAGATGCTCTCGAGCGCCGCGCGCAGCCCCTCGCGGTCGTTCGCCGCGAACACCTGACCGTTCGTGTTGTTGCGCGTCATGCACGTGAGCTTCGGGTCGTTCTGGTCGAGGCCGAGGGCGACGACGTAAACCGGGATCCCCTGGGTCCGGATCCGGGGATCGGACTGGTTGGCCTGATTACGCAGGCCCGCGGCGCTCTCCGGGAGAACGAGCTCGGCGAGATCCTGTGCCGGTCCGCCGCCGGTCGGCCCACCGGAGCAGGGATCTGCCCCGCAGGCGTCCAGGCCGTCCGTCACGATGACGATCTTGTAGTTCCGGCAGTTGATCGAGGGGTCGTCCGTCTGGCGGAACACGGTCTCGACGAAGTATTTGTACGCGTCGCGCAGGGCGCCGGCGATCGGGCTGCCGGGCGCCGTCATGACGACGTTCTTCGCGCTCTCTTCGAGCTCGTACGCCTGCGTGGCGGGAAGCGTCGGGTCGTAGCTGACGACGGACGAGACCGGCCGCAGGAGACGCTTCGCCGCCGGAAGGCTCGGGGTGTCCGTGGCGATCCACTCGCGCGGGAAGGGGACGACCGGCCAGTACGCCTCGTTCAGCGGGTCCGCCAGGCTGCCGGGGTACGGATCGAAGCCGGACGGCGCGGCGTCGGCATACCGCGAGAAGCCGCCGCAGTCCTGGGTATACGGGTCGCAGGTAACGGCCGCCCCGCAGGACGCCTCGCCGATCGCGTCGTTGGGCTGCTGCTGGTTCAACGCCGCCTTGTCGACCTCGAAGGCCGACGCGAACATCCCGCGATTGTTGCGATCGGGCACGCTGTCGGGTTGAGTGTCGGCGTCGCCGTCCCCGGGCTGCGAGCCCCACGGGGGATTGCCCGTCCCCGAGTCGTCGGCGGCGTAGCTGGGCGGCAGGTTCCAGAGGTCGCCCCGCGTGTACCGGATCTTGACGATCTTGTTGAGCCGGAACGTCGGATCGGGGTCCGCCTGCGGGTCGTCGAAGCCCCGGTTCGCCGCGGGAAGGGCCGCGCCCCACGCGGGACCTTCTCCGGCGTCGGGTGACCCGTTCGTGTTGAGATCCTTGAAGGCGCAGAGTCGCTCGCTGTCGTAGGGGCAGGGCGCGCACGACGGAGGGCCGTAGGTCAAGGGGATTCCGGCGCACGCGATACCGGGCGGCGGCGGGGGCGGAGGGGGCTGCGTCGCGGCGTCGCAGACCAGGCTGACCTGGCTCGAGGGTACGAGCTCGAGCGTCAGGAGCGGGAGGTACGAACCGCCGGACGGGTTCGCTCGGGCCGACGTCACCTTGAAGGCCGTGATCCCCTTCGTACCGCCCTTGAGGCTCGCCGTCTTCTGGCCGTTGATGGTCCCGGTGTCGCTGATGTCGCTCTTGAAGACGAGTGCGCAGTGGGTTTTGCCCACGAGCTCCAGAATGTCGGTCTCAGTCAGGGGGACGACGCCTTCGACTTTGTCCAAGTTGTTGTCGTTCGCGGCGTTGCCCTGGTGGTACAGAAGCTGCGACAGAGTAAAGGTGGCGCCGGTTTGAGCGCTCCTCTGGGGATCCGTCTTGGCGAACTTGAAGATTCCCTGGTCTCCCGCTTGGCCCGTCGGCAGCTCCAGGGGCGAGTAAGGTGTGATGTCCTTGCCCCGGGTGAAGAGCTTCGCGCGCTGACCGATTCCAGCGATGTCGTCGTTGACGCAGACCGCCGGCTGTCCGTTACCGCAGCGCGGCTGATTGAAGGAGATGTTCTGGATCGCCTGCAGACCGCTGTCGATGAACTCCGAATCGACCGCGAGGAAGCGCGCGCCCGGGAAGCTGACCTCCCACTCCTGCACTTCCAGGGTGACGTTCGGGTCCCCGTAGCGCCCTTC
>DASRPJ010000059.1:0-7012 GCA_035646435.1 Thermoanaerobaculia bacterium
TCGACTGGCCCGCTTCGAACCGCTCGTCCTGCTGCGCGTCGGACGTCAGCACCGCGACCTTCTCGCGCACGACCATGTCGACGATCGTCCGGGAATATGGGAGCGACCCGTCCGTCGTCATCCGCTGGCCCGACTTGAAGCGACTGATCCGGAGCTGGAGATTGCCCCTCTCTTCCAGGAGCAGGAACCCGCGGTCGACCGGGAGGTACTCGAAGATCAGGTCCATGACCCGGTCGAGCACCGTCTCCAAATCGTCGAGCGAGATGAGCGTCTTCGCGACCTGAACGAGGATCTCGAAGACCTTGTTCTTGTAGGCGACGTCGAGCACGACGCGCTTGCGGTCCGCGGTCGAGTCGGTGAGCGGAGCCGCGACCTTTTCGAGGCCGAAGTCCTGGTTGAACTCGGCGATGGGCCGGATGCACGTCGAAGTCGAGTCCACGAGCCGCCTCGGCGAGGGGGCCGCTTCGACCGGCTCGTCGCGGAACTTGAGCGTGAAGGTTCCGATCACCGCCCGGTCCCCGCTGCCGACCGGTGCACTCGGCACGTGCCGGTCGTTGACCCGGATGCCGTTGGTCGAGCGGTTGTCGTACAGCACCCACTCGCCCCCCTCGTGTTTCAGAAACGCGTGGCGGCGGGAGACGGAGAAATCGTTCAGGACGATGTCGTTGTCGCTCGACCGGCCGATGGAGGCCTGGACGCCGGTCAAGGTGTAGACCTGCGCCCGGCCGTCGGACTCGAAGAGGACCTGGAGCACGGAAAAAGTATAAGTCGGGGAGCGTTTCGACGCGGGGTGCCCGGAGCCCGGGGCGAACCGCTAGCGGCCGCCTCGCAGCGTGAACAGGATCCGCACCGTTTTCCGGGAGGGGATCGGCCCGCCCGGTCCCTCGGCCGGCCGGTAACGCCACTCGCGGACCGCGGCCGCCGCCGCCTCCGACAATCCGTACTCGAGCCCTCGGATGACCTGGACGTCCGTGACCCGCCCCGTCTCGTCGATTCCGACGTCCAGGATGACGCTCCCCTCCGCCTGCGCGCGGACGGCCTGGGGCGGGTACTCGGGATCGACCTTGGACACGAGGACCGCGGGCGCGAGCGCCTGCCCGGGATCCCGGGGAGCCGGTACGGGCGGGGGCGGCGCGGCCGGCCCGGGCGGCGGCTCCCCTTCCCGCGGGAAGAGCGGTTCCTCGTACGGCGTCGGCGTGGGCGTCGGAACGTCGAGCGTAGCCAACCGGCGCAGCTCGCCCGTCCGGTCCGGGACGATGCTCGGGCTCGTCGGGTCGGGCGGCACGAGGTCCACATCGGTCGAGGCGACGAACGCGACTCCGTTGGCGCGGTCGCGGTAGGCGAAGTACGCGTGGTCGACGGCGTGAATGGGAATCACGGTCCCCTTCGCGAGGTCTCCCGCGCGGGGCGCGAGCGGAAAGGGGGCGAGGAGGACGGGCGTCCGCTCGCCGACCACGCCGTAAACGGGGGGAAACGAGAGGATCTTCTTCGCCCTCTCCTCGCGGGACTCGCGATCCGCCTCGCGCTCGACTTCCACCGCGCGAAGGAAACCGCGCAAGCCGCTCGCCCGGACCTCGAGCCATGCCCCGCGATCGGCGATTACCCGGACTTCGTCCCCGCGCTCGACGTTCCCGACGCTCGCCGCGCGCGCCGACGCCTCCTTGCGCACTTCCGCTCGCGGGACCGTCACCATCGCCGACGTCTCCACGGAAGTCGTGGCCGGCCCGCGCCGGTCGCGCCCGCCGAGGACGAGCAGAGCGACGAGCCCGATGGTTGCCCCCGCCACGAGCAGAGCCCTTCTCCAGGCGCGGAAGATCGCCGCCCTCGGCCCGCGCGCTCCCTCCCCGTTCCTCATCCGCTCGACCCGAGCAGGGTGACGAGTAGCGCCTTCTGCGCGTGGAGCCGGTTCTCCGCCTGATCGAAGACCGCGGAGCAGGGGGAGTCGATCACGTCCGCGGCGACTTCCTCGCCGCGATGGGCCGGCAGGCAGTGCAGGAAGATCGCGTCGGGGGCGGCCATCTCCATCACGCGGCGCGTGACGCGGTACGGCTCGAACCTCGTTGCACGGTCGGCCGCCTCGGACTCCTGACCCATGGATGCCCACACGTCGGTGTAGACGGCGCGCGCCCCCGCGGTGCCCTCCTCGATCGCGTTCGTCACGAGGACGGAACCGCCGGTCTCGCGCGCCGTCGCCCGCGCCCACACGACGACCTGCGGCGACGGCTCGAAGCCGGTAGGAGTGACGACCGAGACCTTCGCTCCGAGCTTGGCGCCGGTCAGGAGGAGGCTGTGCGCGACGTTGTTCCCGTCTCCGACGTAGGCGAGCGGGAAGCCACGCGCCGACCCGAAGCGCTCGCGCACCGTCAGGAAATCGGCGAGCGCCTGGCAGGGGTGGAGCAGGTCGGACAGCCCGTTGATCACCGGGACGGACGCCCCGTTCGCCAAGCCCTCGACGGTGGCGTGCGCGTAGGTGCGCGCCATGATCCCGTCGACGTAGCGGGAGAGCACGCGCGCGGTGTCGGAGATCGGCTCTCCGCGCCCGAGCTGCAGGTCGCGGGACGAGAGGAACATCCCGAGGCCTCCCAGCTGGAACATCCCGGCCTCGAAGGACACGCGGGTGCGCGTCGACGACTTCTCGAAGATCATCGCGAGGGTCTTGCCGGAAAGGGCCGTGCGCCACTTCGCGGGTTCCGACTTCACGCGGGAAGCGAGCTCGAGGACCGCCTCGATGTCGGCCGGCGGCCAGTCGTTCTCGTTGACGTAGTCGCGCCTGGCGCTCATTCCGTCCTCCAGATTACCGTGCCGGTCTCGCCCTCGAGGGCGGCGGGAAGAGACTCGGCCCTCGTAATCAAGACCTCGCGCCCTCCCGCCTCGACGAACCGGATCGCGGCGTCGATCTTCGGCCCCATGCTCCCGGGCGGAAACTGTCCCTCCGCGAGGAGCGCCCGCGCGGTCGCGACGTCGAGCCGCGCGAGCGGCGTCTCGGTTGGTTTCCCGAAGTCGCGGGAGACCCGCTCGACGCCGGTCAGGATCACGAAGAGATCCGCGGAGAGGGCCGCCGCCAGCATCGCCGCGGCATAGTCCTTGTCGATGACCGCCTCCACTCCGCGCACCTCGCCCTCCTCCGGCACGACGACGGGGATGCCGCCGCCGCCCGCCGCGATCACGATGTATCCCCGGTTGACGAGGGACGAGACGACGTCGACGCTCCTCACCGCCAGGGGCTTGGGTGACGCGACGACCTTCCGCCACCCGCGGCCCGAGTCCTCGATCATCGTCCACCCGGCCGTTTTCTGCATTGCCTGCGCCCGCTCGCTCGAGAAGAACGGACCGATCGGCTTGGACGGCTTCAGAAAGGCGGGATCGGCCGCGTCCACCTCGACCTGCGTGACGAGAGTGACGACCCGTTTGCGAAACCCCGCCGCCTTCAGCTCGTTGTCGAACGCGAGCTCGATCAGGAATCCCATCGAGCCCTGCGTCTGCGCGACACAGACGTCGAGCGACTGCGGCGGCACCCGCTCGGCCGCGAGCTCGGCCTGCAGAAGGAGGTTGCCGACCTGCGGCCCGTTTCCGTGCACGACGATCAGCTCGTAGCCGCGGTTCAGTATCGGCAGGATCTGGCGAACGGCTTCCCGGGCCCGCTCGAGCTGCGCCCGCGTCTCGCCGCCGTCCTCGGGCCGGAGGAGGGCGTTGCCCCCGAAGGCGACGACCGCGAGCGGACGGACGAAGGAGAAGAAGGGGGTGCTCACCCGAGATCTTCGCGAACGAGGGGCATCGCCATGCACCGCGGCCCGCCCCGGGCGCGCGACAGCTCGTGCGCCGCGAGGCGAACCGCGTACTTCTTCGACCGCTTGAGGTCGAGCCGGCTCCGTCCGAGCAGCAGGTCCGCCTCGTCCACGACCTCGTACCCCGCTTTCGAGAGCTCCTCCGCCGTCCGCTCGTTCCGGTCGTACATGAGGAGGACTCCGGGCGCGAGCGCGAAGGCGTTCGCGCCGTCGGTCCACTGCTCGCGCCGCTCGGAGATCGGGTCGGTCCCTCCGCAGCGAATGGGCTTCAAGTCGAGGCCTTCCGTGCGGAGCGCCGCGAGGACGTCGGTCTCCGACGTCCACGAGATCGGCCTCCGCGTCAGGTCGCACCGATAGACGTCGGCTTCCTCCGCCCCGCCCGGCAGGATCATCGGGGCGTAGATCAGGCACTCGTCGCGCGAGATCATCGTGAACACCGTGTCGAGGTGCATGTAGGAGCGCGCGGGCGGGACTGCAACGACGAAGATCCGACGGACCGGCGAGCCTTTCTCCTGGAGCGACTCGGCCAGCCGCTCGATGGTCGTCTTCTTCGTTCGCTCCGAGTAACCCATGAGCAGGATGTCCTCGCGGAGCACCAGGATGTCGCCCCCTTCGAGCGTCGGGCGCATCCGGGCGTACGCCGAGGGACGGCCGTAGTCGGCCGAGAATTCCTGGAACCAGAAGCGGTCTTCCTCCGGACCCGCGAACCGGGGGTGATATCGGAAGACGTACCCGGACAGGAGCGGCTCGCGCAGCCGCGCCGATGTCGCCATCGACCCCCGGATCACGCGGTCCCCCACGACGACGAGAGGGTCCCGCTGGAAGAAGTAGTTCGGGATCGGCGGCAGCCAGTAGAGCTCCGAAGGCGGCGTCGCCGTCTCCGCGGCCGGGCGCTCGAGCCCGGTGACGAGGGCCGCGGCGAGCTCTCCCGCCGGCAGGTCCCGCAGCCGATAGTCCATGTCGGGGCCCCAGCCGAGCGCGGCGCCGAGGTCCTCGAGAACGTCCGCACGCTGCTGCGGGACCTCGAGCACCTCGCCCAGGAGGTCCTGGACGTCCAGGACTTCGCCGGCGACGTAGCCCAGGACCTGCTGGAACCGGCGGTGCTCCTCGCGGGCGCGGCTCCCGAAGAGGATGTCGTCGAAGAGGAGCTCCTCCATCATCGCGGGCACCATCCGGTCGATCTCGGGACCGGGGAGGTGGACGAGGACGGAGGAGAGCTTTCCGATCTCGGAGTTGACTTTGAGAGGCATGGGCGTTCCGCGAAAGAACGCGGGATTCTAGCCCGGATGACCCGTGAGTCGCCGGGCCGTCACGTCCTCGCAGGACGCGAGCTGACCTACGAGGGTCGAGGAAGCACCGTCAATGCCGGGATGCCCTCGACCGCGTCGCTCTCTCCCTGCTCGGCGATCGTGTCGAGCTTTCCGCCGAAACGATCGAACGCGCGGGAGGCGGCGTCGTACTGCTTTTGGGAGTTTCGCAGATGAGATCCAAGCGTCCGGAACGGATCCTCGACCAGACTCCACTCACGGTGCAGATCGGAGAGATGTTCCAGGATCTCCTTCGCTCGTTCCTCGACCGCCATTCCGCGAAGGCCGGTGCAGACGGTTGCGAGATAGACGTGGAGAAGTCTCGGCGATACCGCGATCACCCGTCTCTCCTCGGCCGCCCAGTCCGCGAGCGAAACGCCCTCTTCGTCGAAAACGATCTCGCAGTACACAGCTTCCGACGGGACGTACATGAATGCGAAGTCGTAGGTACCGTCCCCGGGTCGGATGTATTTGGTTGCGATGGCTTCGACGTGACGCTTCACGTCCCCGGCGAAGTCGCGCCGCGCCCGCTTTCGGTCCGATTCGTCCGGAGCCTCTTTCGAGCGACGATAGTTCTCGAGAGGGAACTTGCTGTCTACCGGGACCAGAAAGTCCCCGACCCGGATTGCCGCGTCAACGATCGTCCCGTCCGGAAAAACGTGCCGCATCTTCCATGAACCCGGCGGTAGAACGTCGGCGAGAGCCTTCTCGAGAAACGTTTCTCCCAAACCTCCACGGACCTTCGGGGGTTTCAGGAGATCCTCCAGTCTGGTCATGCCTCCGGCGAGCTCCTGGATCTTCTGGGAGGCCTGAAAGACTCGTCCCATTTTTTCGTGGACCTGACCGAGTGTGTCCGCGACGTCCTTCTGGCCCTCCACGAGCCGCGTCTCCACGGCCGAGACCCTCTCCCCGACCGACCGGCGCAGCTCGTCGACCCGCCGGTCCACCGACTCCGAGGACCCCCGTACGGCGGCGATCTCGGTGAGCACCCGGTCGAGGCGAGGGTCCGCCTCGCGCGGGCGGCGGAGGAGCGCCACGGCTCCGAGGACGAGTGCGGCCCCGACGGCGGCGGCGAGAAGGATTTCCATCATGGCGCGAGAGTAGAGCCCGGTGCGGACAAATGACGTCCCAGCGACCCTCGCGCTTGTCGCCCCCTCTCCCGGGTGCGAGAATGTCGCGGAGCTTCATTTGACGGAGCGAAAGCCTTACGAGCCCGACCCCGAGGCGGAAATCCCGTACCTTCGCTGCAAGGAGTGCGACACCCCCTGCTACGTGTTCGAGACGAACGCCGGCCGGGTCCGGGAGGCGCTCTGCATCGCTTGCGGGAACGACTCGGTGACGCTCTTCTCGGTCGGCAAGTGGGATGAAGACGAAGAGGGCTGACGCCTGGGCGAGCCCGCTCGCGGGCCGCTACGCCTCCGAGGAGATGTCGCGCCTCTTCTCGGAGCAGCGCAAGTTCGAGACGTGGCGGCTCCTCTGGCTCTGGCTCGCGGAGGAAGAGCGGCGGCTCGGTCTGCCGATCGCCGATGAAGCCATCTCGCAGATGCGCGAGCACCTGACCGACATCGACTTCGAGGCCGCCGCTCGCGAGGAAGAGCGCAGCCGTCACGACGTGATGGCGCACGTCCGCACGTTCGGGAAGGCGGCGCCCGCCGCTCAGCGGATCATTCACTGGGGCGCGACGTCCGCCTACGTGTCCGACAACGCCGACCTGATCGCGGTCCGCGAGGGGCTCGACCTGGTCGAGCGGCGTCTCGTCTCGACGCTTCGGGCGCTCCGCTCTCTCGCGCTCGAGCACCGCTCCCTTCCCTCTCTCGCGTACACCCACTACCAGCCGGCGCAGCCGACGACCGTGGGAAAACGCTTCGCGCTCTGGGCGTACGACCTCCTGATGGATCTCGAGGAGGTCCGCCGGCGGAG
>DASRPJ010000060.1:0-10205 GCA_035646435.1 Thermoanaerobaculia bacterium
GCCCGGAGCCGCCGTCTCGACCGGCGGGGCAACGGCGGTCGCCGCGGAACGCGCGGGAAGCCGGCCGGTACCCGGAAGAAGAAGAGTCATCGCCGCGACGGCCGCGGCCGACGCGATGGCGGCGATTCGCCGGCGTCCGCCCGAGCGCGACCGGCCGAGCTTGCGCTCGGCTTCGCGAAGCGCGATCCCCGTGCGGACCCCCGCGAGCACGCGGGCCACGTCCTCCGCGGAGACCTCGTCCCGCCCGACGCGGGTGAAGAGGAGCGACGGCTCACGCGAGACGACACAATCCCGGCAGTCGTCGCAGGAGGCGAGATGCTCACGGAAGTCCCGCACGTCTGCCGCCGGGAGGGTGCCCTCGAGGTAGTCCTCGACGCGATCCCGAGCTCGAGCGCGAGCGCAGCGAACGCTCACGAGCGTCTCCGCTCGAGGAGCCCCGGACAGATCCGGGCGAGCTCCCGCCGGAGGATCCGGCGGGCGTTGAAGAGATGATTGCGGACCGTGGACTCCCCGCACGAGAGGATTCGAGCGATTTCCTTCGTGTCGCAGTCCTCCATCTCCTTCAGGACGAAGACGGCCTTCTGCTTTCCGGTCAGCCGGGAGGACACCATTTCGAAGAGGCGGGCGAGCTCGCCGCTCTCGAGCGCGTGAGTCGTCTGCGCTCCGGTCATCTCCTCCCGCAACCGAACGAGGTGCAGCGTGGCGCCGTGCGCCTTTTCGCGACTCCGGGTGCTGCGGAGAAAGTCGATCGAGAGGTTCGTCGTGATGCGATAGAGCCACGTGTTGAACGAGAACTTCTCGTCGTATCGCGCGAGCTGCTCCCACACCCTCAGGAAGACGAGCTGGGCCACGTCGCGGGCGTCTTCCCCGTCCCCGACGATCCGGCGGGCGACGGACACGACGGCGGGGGTCTTCCGGGTCACGAGGGCCTCGAAGGCGACCGAATCGCCCCCTCGGGCGCGCAGGGCGAGCTCGCGATCGGGAAGCTCGGCGGCTTCCTGCCGGTCCCGCGTTTCGCTGTATACGAGCTCCATCGTTTCCCTGGAGGTCCTCCCGGCCGTTATACGGAGCGGCAACGATTCCCGTCGCCCCCTTGTTCCTCGGGACGGACCCCCGATCCGAAGGAGCCGTTGTTCCGAGATAACCCTTTGAATGGTAAAACGTTGTTGCGACTCGAGCAAGTGAATTGCCCGGATCTCCTTGAACGATAATCAGGCCGGCGTGCTCGGCATGCGCTTTTACCGGTTTCTCGGCGGCGTCCTGCTCGCGGGCTATGCCCCTTTCGCCCTCCTGCGGTCGCTCACGGGACGCCGGCGCCTCGGCGACGTCGCCGGGCGGCTCGGGCGGCTCCCGTACCCCGACCTGGACGGCGGGATCTGGGTCCACGCCGTTTCGGTGGGAGAGGTCGGGGTGGCGGCGACCCTTCTGACGGCTCTGGCCGAAAAATCGGAGGGACGCCGCCTCGGCCTCTCCGTGACGACCGCCGCGGGCCGGGAGCTCGCCGAGCGGATCGTCGCGCCCGGGGTCTCCGTCTTCGCGTTCCCCTTCGACCTCGCGGGCCCCGTTGCGCGCGCGCTCGCGGGCGTCCGTCCCGGCCTCGTCCTCCTGACCGAGACGGAGCTCTGGCCGCTCTTTCTCGACCGCGCCGGGGCGCGCGGGATCTCAGTCGCGCTCGTCAACGGGAGGATCTCGCAACGTTCCTACCCCCGCTACCGCCTCTTCCGGCGCTGGTTCGCCCGCGCCGCCCGGCGCGTCTCGCTCTTCCTCATGCAGAGCGAAGAGGACGCGCGCCGGATCCGGAGCCTGGGAGCGGTCCCCTCGCGGATCCGGACGACGGGCAACGTGAAGTACGACCTCCCCGTCGCGCCCCCCTTTGCCGACGCCGACCGCCTCCTGCGGACCGCGCGCGGCCGTCCGGTCCTCGTCGCGGCCTCGACCGCGGAGGGCGAGGAGGAAGCGGTGCTGGACGCCTGGAGGTCGCTGTCTCCGCGCCCTCTCCTCGTGATCGCGCCGAGGCGGCCGGAGCGTTTCGACGACGTCGCGAATCTCGTCGGGGACGCGGGGTTTCCCCTCGTCCGGCGCAGCATCGATCGGGACGACGGCGGGTCCGCCGACGTCTACCTTCTCGACACGATCGGCGAGCTCGCGTCGGTCTACTCCCTCGCGACGCTGGCATTCGTGGGTGGGAGCCTCGTGCGCAAGGGGGGTCACAACCCGATCGAGGCGTGGGCGGCGGGCGTCCCCGTCGTCGTCGGACCCCATACCGAGAACTTCCGGGAGATCAACGCGAGGGGGAAGGGCCTGGAGATCCTGACGAGCGTCGCGGGGCGGGCGGACCTCGCGGCCACGCTCGCCGCCGAGCTCGCGGACCCGGAAAGGCTCCGCCGGCGGGGCGCCGCGGCGAGCCGGTTCGTTTCGTCCAACCGGGGCGCCGCGGAGGCGACCGCCCGGGAGGTGCTCGCGCTCCTGCCGCCGGCGGCCTTCCGGCGGGGGGCCGCGCGTTGAGACCCCGGAGCCTGCCCGGACCCCTGCTCCGGCGGGTGCTGTCGCCGCTCTCGGGGCTCTACGGCGCCGCCCTCGGCGCCCGCGCGAGGATGTACCGTTCCGGCCGCCTCCGGTCGGAGCGCGCCGGCCGGCCCGTCGTGTCGGTCGGCAACCTGACGTTCGGGGGAACGGGAAAAACGCCCTTCGTCCTGTTTCTCGCGCGGCGCCTGCGCTTCGAGGGAAAGCGCCCGGCCATCGTGTCGCGCGGCTATGGCCGGCGGACGCGGGGTGTCGTCGTGGTGTCGGAGGGCAACGGCCCCGTGGTCGGGCCGGACGAGGGGGGCGACGAGCCGGTCGCCATGGCGCTCCGCCTCCCGGCGGTTCCCGTCGTCGTCGGGGAGCGGCGCGTGGACGCCGCGCGGGCGGCCATCGCGCTCGGCGCCGATCTCCTCCTCTTGGACGACGGGTACCAGCACCTCCCCCTCGCGCGCGACGTGGACATCCTGCTTCTCGACGCGGCCGACCCGTTCGGCGGCGGGAGCCTGCCTCCCGCCGGCAGCCTTCGCGAGCCCCTCGCCGCGCTCGCGCGGGCCGACGCGTTCGTGTTCACGCGGGTGGACCGCGCCGCGCCCTCCGCGGAGGCCCGCGCCGAGCTTCGCCGCCGGAACCCGGACGCCCCCCTGTTCACCGCCCGCATCCGCGCCGCGGGCCTCGCCGACGAGTCCGGCGCGCCGGTCGATTCCGCGACGCTCGCGGGGAGGCGCTTCGTCGCCGTCTGCGGCATCGCGCACCCGAAGGCGTTCTTCACCTCCCTGAGCGAGCTCGACCTCGCCCCGGACGAGCTTCTCGCGTTTCCAGACCATCACCGCTACGGCCGGCGGGACCTCGAGCGGATCCGGCGAGCCGCGGATCGCAGCGGGAGCGCCTGGATCGCGACGACGGAGAAGGACGCCGTGAAGCTCCGGGGAAAGACGTCCCTGCCGGTCGTCGTCGTCCGGCTCGAGGTCGAGGTCGCCGAGCCGGGCTTCTTCCCCTTCCTCCTCTCCCTTCTGGCGAGCCGGGAGCCCGAGGCCCCGCGAACGGCTTCGGCGAAAGCGCCGTGAGCGCGCCACCGGACGCCGCGGCCGAGCCGCCGCCCTTCCCCGACACCGCCGCTCGAGGACGGCGGCGAAAGCGCCGCCGGTCCGTCCTGCGGCAGCGGGCGGAGCTCGCGCTCTTTCGCCTGGCGACCGGCGCCCTCCGCCTGCTCCCGCCTCCGGACGCGCGGCGGGCGGCCGCCGCCGCGGCGCGGCTCGCCCTGTGGATCGGCTCCTCGAGGCGGCGGATCCTTCTGAAGAACCTCGCCGCCGCCTTTCCCGAGAAGAGCGCCGGCGAGATCGAGGACATCGCGCGCCGGTCGATCGAGGGTTTCGCGGCGGCGCTCGTCGATTTCCTGGAGACGGGCCGGCTCTCGGCGGAGGAGATCCGCTCGCGGGTCTCGATCGCGGGCGCCGAGCACCTCGCCGCCGCGAGGGCACGGGGCCGCGGGGTCTTCCTCCTTTCCGCCCACTTCGGCAGCTGGGAGATCGCCGCCCTCGCCGCGGGGCTGATGGGCGAGCCGATCGCCCTCCTCGTCCGGACGCTCGACAACCCCCTGCTCGAGGAAGAGCTCGCCCGTCTCCGCCGCCGGTTCGGCAACCGGCCGATCGCCAAGAAGGAGGCGGCGCGCGAGCTCCTCCGGACGATGGCCCGCAACGAATCCGTCGCCATCCTCGTGGACCAGAACGTGATCCCGCGTGAGGCGGTCTACGTACCGTTCTTCGGCCGGCTCGCCGCGACGACTCCCGCCCTCGCGCTCCTGCACCTGAAGACGGGGGCGTCGGTCGTCCCGGTCTTCATGTGGCCGGAGGGGGATGGCCGTTACCGCATGGAGTTCGAGAGGCCGATCCTCGCGGCGGAGTTCGGCGGGCCGGAGGTCGAACGGGAGGAGCGCGTTCGCCGCGCGACGGCGCGCTACATGGAGGTGATCGAGGCGGCGATCCGCCGGGAGCCGCACGCGTGGCTCTGGCTCCACGACCGTTGGAAGAGCCGTCCGCCGGGCGAAGTCCCGCCCCGCTCGTGAGCACGAACGCCGCGCGACTCGTCATCGCCCCGAACTGGATCGGCGACGCGGTCATGTCGCTGCCGCTCGTTCGCGCGCTCAAACGAAACGCGCCGGAGCGGCGGGTTTCGATCCTCGCGCGCCCCGGTCCCGCGGCGATCTACCGCGCCGAAGGGAGCGCGGACGAGGTTCTCGACGCTTCCGGTCTCCTCGCGTCCGCCCGCGCCGCTTCCCGCGGCCGCTTCGGCGAAGCGTGGCTGCTGCCCAACTCGTTTCGCTCCGCGCTCGTTGCCTTCCTCGCCGGCATCCCCGAACGGATCGGGTTTGCGAGCGACGGGCGGGCGCCGCTGCTCACGGCCGGACTTGCCCCGCCTCCCCGGACGAGCCATCAACTCCGCGACTACGACTCGCTCCTCGTCAGCCGCGGGGTCCAACCGGACCTCGCTCCCCCGCGCCTCGCCGTCCCCGCCGCGTCGGTGGACGCCGCCGCCTTCGCGCTCGCGCGGGCCGGCCTTCCGCCGAACCGGCCCCTCGTTCTCCTCGCGCCCGGCGCCGCGTTCGGATGGACCAAACGGTGGCCGGCGGAGCGCTTCGGCCAGCTGGGGCGCCTCCTCCTCGAGCGGGGCCTGCTGTGCGCCGTCGTGATCGGCCCGGGCGAGGAGCCGCTGGCGGAAGAGGCGCGCGTCGCGGCGGGTGGTTATCTCCCCGCGCTCGGCGCCGACCTCGATCCGATGGGGGTGGCGGCCCTGGCCGCGCGGGCCCGCGCGGTCGTCTCGAACGACTCCGGCCCGATGCACCTCGCGGCGGCGGTGGGCACGCCCGTCGTCGCCTTCTTCGGTCCGACCGACCCGGGGCGGACGGGGCCCACCGGTGTTCCGAGCGAAGTCCTCGACCGCTACGTCTTCTGCTCCCCCTGCTATCGGAAGGAGTGCCCGTACCGGCACGAATGCATGAGGGAGATCGGGGTGGAAGACGTCCTCGCCGCGGTGATGCGCCTGTCCGCCGCCGGCGCTCCGGGCGCTACGACCTGAGCTCGGTGTTCCAGTAGGCGAGATCGAGGAAGTTCCGCCAGGCGGGGTGGAGCTTGCTCGGCCCGAAGTGCCCGACGGGATGCCACCGGGGCTTCTTCGGGGCAACGATCAGCCGCATCGAGGATTCGGCCGGCGTGCGGTTTCCCTTCCTCACGTTGCAGGAGAGGCAGGCGCACACGACGTTCTCCCACGACGAAACCCCTCCCCGAGAGAGGGGAATGACGTGGTCGAGCGAGAGCTCGGACGACGTGAACTTGTGGCCGCAGTACTGGCAGCGGTTTCCGTCGCGCAGGTAGATGTTGTGGCGCGAGAACTTGACGTCCTGCCGCGGGAGCCGGTCGAAGCTCTTCAGGGCGACGACGCGCGGCACGAGGATCGCCATCGAGGGAGTGAGCACGACCTCGTCCTGCGGCTGCACGGGGATGTCGCACCAGTTCTCGAACTCGTAAGTCGAGTAGTCCGGAAGGACCGCGCGGACGTGTCCCTTGTAGAACAGGGAGAAGGCCTTGCGCACGGACGTGACGTGCACCGCCTGAAAGACGCGGTTCAAGACGAGAACCTGAGAGTCGAGCATCATCTGGTCGAAAACGGCGTCATTATATAGCGCCGATGTCACTTCCGGTCTCCAGGGAGCGCCTCCAATCGCTCGTTTCCTCGTTCGCCGGGCGGCGGCTCGTCGTCGCGGGCGACTTCGTGCTCGACCGGTTCGTCTTCGGCCACCCGAAGAGGATCAGCCGCGAAGCGCCGGTCCTGATCCTCCGGTTCTGGAAGGAGGAGAGCCTTCCCGGCGCCGCGGGCAACACGGCGGCGAACGTTCGGGCGCTCGGCGGGACGCCGGTACCGATCGGAGCGGTGGGCGACGACGAGGCCGGGGAGAGCGTCTCCCGGATTCTCCGGGAGCGCGGCATCGAGACGGACGGCCTCCTCGAGGTCGCCGGTTACGCGACCCCGACGAAGACCCGCGTTCTCGCGGGAGGGGCGCACTCGATCAAGCAACAGGTCGTGCGGTACGACCGGGAGGACCGGCTGCCGGACGACGGGGCCTGGCGCGAGCGGCTCCACGCGGCGCTCGCCGAGAGAGCGGGAGGCGCCGACGCGGTCGTCGTGTCCGACTACGGATACGGGGCGGTCTCGCCGGACGTCGTGGCTCCGCTGCGCCGCGCGATGCGCTCCGGAGCGCCGCTCCTCGTCGATTCGCGCCACGCGCTCGGCAGCTTCGCGGGCGTCGACGCGGCCACCCCGAACGAGGAGGAGCTCGAGGAGAGCGCCGGAGCTCCGATCGGGGAGTCGGCCGAAGCCCTCGCCCTCGCGGGCGACCGCCTTCGCTCGCGGATCGGCTGCCGGACGCTCCTCGTCACCCGCGGCTCGCGGGGGATGGCGCTCTTCGACGGCGGCCCGCTGCCCACGCTGATTCCCGTGCACGGGACCGACCAGGTGGCCGACGTGACGGGCGCCGGGGACACCGTTCTGGCGGCCTTCTCGCTCGCGCTCGCCTCCGGAGCGACTCCGCTCGAGGCCGCGCTCCTCGCGAATTTCGCCGGCGGAGTCGTCGTCATGAAGATGGGGACGGCGACCGCGTCGGCGGAGGAGCTCTCGCGGGCCATCGCGTCGGATCGGACCCTGACGTCTTGAGCGCGGCGAAGGTCGTTTCGCGGGAGGAAGCGGTGCGTCTCGGGGCGCGCGAGAAGGAGGCCGGGCGGCAGGTGGTCTTCGCCAACGGCGCCTTCGACCTGCTTCACGCCGGACACGTCCGGTACCTCGAAGGAGCGAGGAGGGAGGGGGACTGGCTCGTCGTCGGCGTCAACTCCGACGCCTCCGTGGCGCGGTCGAAGGGCCCGGGCCGGCCGATCATCCCGGCGGCGGAGCGCGCGGAGATCGTCGCAGCCCTGGAGAGCGTGGACTGCGTCCTCGTGTTCGAGGAGGACTCCCCGTGGGCGCTCTTGGACGAGCTGAAGCCCCACGTTCACGCGAAGGGGACGGACTACACCTCCGAGACGGTTCCGGAGCGCGACGTCGTCGCCAGGAACGGCGGGCGGACGGCGATCGTCGGAGATCCCAAGCATCATGCAACGACGGATTTGATCGAGAGGATCCGCGGGACATGAAGCTCCTGATCGTTCGTCTCTCCTCCTTCGGAGACGTCATCCATGCGCTCCCGATCGCCGCCAACGCGAAGCGCGCCGGCGCCGAGGTCGGATGGCTCGTCGAGCCCGCGTACCGCGCCGTCCTCGAAGCGGACCCCGACGTCGACCGTGTTTTCGTCGCCGACACGAAGCTCTGGCGCCGAAACCTCCTCTCCCCCGCCACGGCCTCCGACGTCGCGCGGCTCCGCCGCGCTCTCCGCGAGTTCGCGCCCGACCGGACGCTCGAGGCCCAGGGGCTCTGGAAGTCGTCTCTTCTCGCCCGGTCGGCGGGCGCTCCGGTCATCGGTTTCGCGGCGGGGGAACGGAAGGAGTCGACGTCCGCCCTCCTCTGCGACGAGCCGGTCCGGCCCCGTCCCGGCGGGCACGTCGTCGATCGGAACCTGGCGCTCGCGGAAGCCGCGGGCATCCCCATCCACCACCGCTCCCCCGACGCGAGCTTCCTGCTTCGCCGGCCCTGTCCGGAGGCCGACTCGTTCCTGGCCGACCAGCCCACGCCCTTCGCGGTCTACCACCCGGGCGCGGGCCGGCCGGAAAAGACCTGGGGAGAGGCGAGGTTCGCCGCGCTCGCAAAGCTTCTCTCCGCCGAGGTCGGGCTCGCTCCCGTCGTGTCGTGGGGGCCGGGGGACGAGAAACGCGCGCTCGTCATGGCCGAGCTCTTGCCGGGCGCCCGCAGGATGCCCCTCCTCCCCCCCGAGGGGCTCGCCCGGGTCGCCGCGCGGGCATCCCTCTTCGTCGCCGGCGATACCGGGCCTCTCCACCTGGCCGACGCGCTCGGCGTTTCGACCCTCGCCCTCTACGGTCCGACCGATCCCGCCCGAAACGGGCCATACCGGCGGCCTCACTCCGCGGTCCGGTACGACGGGGCGACGGACGCCGCGACGGTCGCCCGCCGCGCTTTCGAGCTCCTGGCGGCCTGACGCGCGGGAGTTCCCGATTCTTCGCATGCGCAGAGGACGGGCTCCGCGAAGGAGGGGGGAACGATTGTCGGCCCTGCCTCGTTCTCCGAGGCGCTTGAAGCCCGGTCGTCTGCTTACCGCCGCGATCCTTTCCGCGCTCACCCTCGTCCCGGCCGCTTTCGCGCAGCCGGTGCTCGACCGCCGCCCCCCGTTTCTCGGCGAAAAGCTGCGCTTCACGATGTCGGTGCTCGGCACCGAAGGCGGCGAGCTCACGCTGACGGCGAAAGAGACGGCGCTCGCCGGCCGGCCCGCCTGGAAGTTCGAGCTCTCCGCCATCTCCGGCGAGTTCCTCTCGAAGCTCTTTCTCGTCCGCGACTACCTGGCGTCCTGGGTCGACCCCCACACGTTTAAGACGCTGCGCTTCGAGAAGCACACGGTCGAGGGGAAGCGCGTCCGCGACGACCTGATCGAGTTCGACTACGCGCGCAAGACCGCCTTCCGCGACGGCAAGCCGATCTCGATCGAGGAGAACACCCTCGACACGCTGTCGACGCTCTACTACATCCGTCTCATCGATCTCGACCCCGCGAAGCCCGCGGTCCTCTCGGTGGTGTCGCGCCGGCTCTTCCCCGTCTCCGTCGTCGTCCTCGGACGCGAGACGATCAAGACGCCGGCGGGCACGTTCCGCACGATCCGGGTCGAGCCGAGAAGCCCGGACGAAGGGCTCATCGGAAAGGGCAAGAACCTCGTTCTCTGGCTGACCGACGACGACAGAAAGATGCCGGTGCAGCTGAAATCGAAGCTCAAGGTGGGAACGCTCGTCGGCAAGCTTCGCGCCGTGGAGCGGGAGTAGACGTCCTGGTTTTGACTCCGCGACCCCGAAGCCTTAACCTGAAACTGTCTCCATGGCACTAAAACTCGGTGATCTCCTCGTCAAAGCGAAGCTCGTCACGGCCGAGCAGGTGGAGACCGCGCTCCAGTCGCAGCGGGACGAGGGGGGCAAATTCGGGGAAGCCCTGATCCGGATCGGGGCCGTGACCGAGCAGGACATCACCGAGACCCTCTCGCAGCAGTTCGGAGTGCCGTCGATCGACCTGGCCCACTTCGAGATCGACCCGACGATCATCAAGGTCGTGCCGGGTGAGGTCGCCCGCAAGTACGGTGTCCTCCCGGTGAACAAGACGGGCGCGACGCTCACGATCGCGATGTCCGACCCCACGAACGTGTTCGCGATGGACGACATCAAGTTCATGACGGGGTACAACGTCGAGCCGGTCGTCGCCTCCGAAGCCTCGCTGCGGCGCGCGATCGACAAGCACTACGGCACTCCGCGGTCGGTCGTTCTGAAGGAGCGGCCGAAGGGCGCGACGACCGGGTCCTCCCCGGGCGACTCCGGCATGGGCGGCGTCGGCGGCATGGACGACCTCATGACGTCCGCCCTGACCATCGACGACATGGCGAGCGTGGGGCTCTCCGAGTTCAACATGGACGAGATCACCGGCTTCGACGCCGGCGACGTCGACGTCGTCCGCGGCGGGGAGGAGGGGCAGGAGATCGACCTCATCGATCT
>DASRPJ010000061.1:0-3193 GCA_035646435.1 Thermoanaerobaculia bacterium
GTGGTGCTCGTGGGCGGAATCCGCACGCGGCGATGGAGTCGGCGGCGGTGTGTGGTGCTCGTGGGCGGAATCCGCACGCGGCGATGGAGTTGGCGTCGGCGGCGGCGCGTGGTGCTCGTGCTGAGCGAGAGTCGTGGCGGCGAAGAGCGCGCTCAAGAGCGCTGGCGCTGCGAAGCGTGCACACTTCATCGGTCCGTCCTTTCGAAAACCTGAAATGACCGCGCGGAGCGCGGCCCGCGAGACCCGGAGGGACGGACGTCTAGAGTCGGAGGATCGGGCAGCGAACGACCGGCGGAGGGAGCGCGAGGCGGCGATCGACGCCTCGACGGAAGACGCAGGGAACCGTTCGGGTCGGATCGGCGGCGGGCGGAAAGACGGCGCCCGTCGGCTCGGAATCTCTCGCTCCCGACTTGGCGAGCGTCGCCGACGCGGTCAATAGTGCCCCGTCTCCGCCGTGAGCGTGCCCGCACGGGTTCGGGTGGGATTCGGGCGCCGCCGCGCCGGGCCGAGGGGGATGGGCCGCGCAGTGGCGGCCGTGCGCCGGGCCGCCGCCGGCGACGGCGTGGCATCGCAGGTGAGGCCGCAGAGCCGCCGGGCGATCGGGACCCCGGCGACGGTCAGTGCGAGGGCGAGGACCGTCGCGCGCGTGGCGAAGGGAACGCTCATGCCGATCGGCACCGATGCAAGAGGAAGGCCGGAAGCGCGTTCCCGGTCACGGGGTCGCCGACGGCGCGGGGGTGACGGCGGGCGCCGCGGGGGGGCCCGGCCTCGCTTTGAGCTCCGCGACCTCCTCGTCGGTCAGCTCGGGGAGGTGCCGCACGAAGGCGACCATGTGCCAGATCTCCTCCTCGTCCTCGGTCGGCCCGAACGCCGGCATCCCCGTCATGCGGATGCCTTCGCTCGTGATCCAGAAGAGCTGTCCGTCGGTCCTCGCCTGGACTCGGGGAAGGGAGAGGTCCGGAGCGCCCGGGTTCAAGCCCTGCCCGATTCCGCCCGGGTCGACGCCCGGGGCGCCGTGGCAGACCAGGCAGTGCCCCCGGTACTCTCTCAACCCTTCCCGGAGAGTCTCGGGGGTCGCGGGGAGCGGGTTCGTGCGGGCCGGCGCCCGCTTCGCAACCGCCTTGTCGAGCGCGAGCGTCGCGATCCGCTTCTCGAGCCGGCTCGGGGGAACGGTCGCCGCCGTGTTGAAAGAGCCGGTGTAGATCACGGCGGCGGCGGCGACCACCACGAGGACGACACCGAAGACGACGCCGAGAAGAAACTTCACGTCTCCTCCTTCGAAGGCCACTCAGCGGGCGGCCCGCGGATAAAATAGCCGAAGTGGCTTCCGATCCGCTTCAGTTTCTCATCGCCGTGGACTTTTCGCCGGAGTCGCGCCTGGCGCTCCGCGCGGCGCGTGATCTCGCCCGGCGGGCGAAGGCGGAGCTCACCGTCACTCACGTGCGGGCCACCTCCGACGTCCGCGCTGCGGTCATCGAGGAACGCGGAGACCTTCTTCGGCTTCCCGCCGGCGGCATCGCGCGCGGCATCGCCACGCACTACGACGCGATCCTCGCCAAGTTCGCGAAGAAGTCGGAGGGCGAGACCGTTCGCCTCCTGCGCGGAGAACCGGCCCGCGAGCTCTGCCGCGAAGCCGCCCGGGGCTACGACATCCTCGTGATGGGCAGCCGTGGGCGCGGCGCGGCCGCGCGATTCCTTCTCGGGAGCACCGTGCAGGAGGTCCTGACGCGCTCGCCGATCCCCGTTCTCGTGTTTCCGGCTCGCCCGCCGCGCTCGCGCTAGGCGTGGTCGGGCGCGGCATTGCAGCCGCGCTCGGCTCCAGTCTCGACCTGGATGGTCGCGTGCTCGACGCCGGCTCCGTCCCGCAGAACGAGCTGCACGTCGCGAAGGACGCGCCCGCGCTCGGTCTCCGCGCAAGCCCGGATGTGGACGCTCGCCGAGTGAGACCCCGAGGAGAGCGTCCAGAAGTGAAAGTCGTGAGCCTCCTCGACCCCGGGCACCGCGAGGATCCGGCGGCGGAGAGAGTCGAGGTCGACGTCTCCCGGGGCGCCTTCGAGCAGGATGTGAGCGGACTGACGCAGCAGGGAAACCGCCCGGGGAAAGACGAGTATGGCGATGGCGGCGGAGACGGCGAGGTCCAGCCACGCCCAGCCGCTGCCGCCGAGCGCGATTCCGACGCCCGCGACGAGGACCGCGAGCGAGCCCGCGGTGTCCATGGCGAGCTCGAGGTACGCCGCCCGGACGGTCAAGCTCCCCTGCCTCACGGGCGCGAGGATCTTCATGGAAGCCACGTTCGCGGCGAGTCCGGCGAGGGCGACCGGGATCATCAATCCCGGCCGGATGTCGGACGGCTTTCCGAACCGCTGGACCGTTTCGAAGATCAGCCACAGGCACACGAGGAGGAGCAACTGCGCGTTCACGAACGCGGCGAGGACTTCGGCCCGGGCGAGGCCGAACGTGTGGCGGCTCGTCGGTGCGCGTCCGGCGAGCGCCGTCGCGGCGTACGCGAGGGTCAGCGCGGCGACGTCGGCGAGCATGTGGTTCGCGTCCGCGAGAAGAGCGAGGCTCCTCGACGCGACGCCACCGGCGACCTCGAGAACGAGGACCGCGATCGTGAGGACGAGCGCCGTCCGGAGACGGGACTTGCGCGAGTGAGACCCGAAGGGCGGGACGGGGGTTTCTCGGACGGTCGCCGTTAGCCGCTCCATCCGACGATCTTGTCCACCGTCGCCACCGCGATCGGGTGATAGGTCGGCCTCGCCTTGCGGTAGATCGCGAGGGCCCGCGCCTTCCCTTCCGGCGTCTTGACGAGCTCTTCGTACAGGGGTTTGAGGAACTTTCGCCGGCCCATCGACGTCAGGAACCGCTCGAGGCGGGGGTGTGCGGGCTCGTATCCGCTTGCGATCGCCAGGAGCAGCCACTGGTTCGTGATCTCGGAGTTGCCCGCCTCCGTCAGGCGGAAGGCGGCATCGAGCTCGGCGAGCTTCTCGGCCGGGAGTGAAGGCGGCAGCGCGCGCAGGAAGTGCAGCCACTCCTGCGTGGTCCACTCCTTCGTCGGGAGCGCCGACGCCCGTGTCTTCCCGTCGCGCCACTCCGCCGCCGCGGTCTGGACCGCCACGAGGGCTTCCGACTTCGGCCGCGGCGCGCTCGCGGGGAGGCCGGGCTTCTCGATCCACTCTTCGATGGGCACCTG